>JAGLJX010000264.1 GCA_023142175.1 Emcibacter sp. | reverse complement strand
TTTACCCTGTTCTGGGGTATGCAATATCTTATTGCTACCGGGAACAATCCTTTAGAGGGTAAGGTTGAAGGCCGCAGGGTTGAGATTGGCGAAGTACGGCAAGCTCAGGAAACTGAGCAGACGATCCGTAAACCCGATAAACCCGAGGACAATGAAGCGCCCCCGGAGAATTTAGACTTGGACATGGATACCAATGTTGATGCTGTTAATACAGGTATTGAAATTGGTATGGCACCGGTTGCTGCGGTTGTCAGTGTCGGCGGAACAGGTGGATTTGCCGCCAGCGATGGGGATTATCTTCCCATTGTGAAGGTAGCACCCATCTATCCCAGACGAGCAGCAGAACGCGGTCTTTCAGGATATGTTATTGTGGAATTCACAGTGACAAGGCTTGGGACGGTGGTTGATGTCAAGGTCGTGGAGACCACCAACTCTGTATTTAATCGCGCGGCGGTCAAGGCTGCGGGCAAGTTTAAATACAAGCCTAAAGTGGTTGATGGTGAACCCATTGATGTGGCAGGTGTTTTGCACAAAATCACCTTTGAGATGGAAGGTAAGTAGAGGAGAAAACGTATGATTAAATATACTAAACTTGCGAAGACCCTCGTATCGGTAACCGCCCTTTGCGGCGTTGCGGCGATAACTTCTCTGGCACCGGCGCTGTCCGGCATCTCGGATCAGGCTTATGCTGCCGCTACCGATAAGGATAAGCGGAAATTTGAAGATCGCAAAACACGCAGGACTCCGGCCCTGAGTGAAAAAATCTACAAGGTGCTTGGCAAGGCTCAGGAATGTGCCGATGTCAATGATTATGATTGTGCCATGGAGGTTCTGGAAAAGGGTCTTGGTTATAAGCTTGAGAAGCTCAATAGTTACGAGCGGGCTCAATATTATAACTTCCGTGGTTTCCTGTGGTATAGTCAGGAAAAATACAATGAAGCTTTAATAGCTTATGAAAATGTCCTGCGGCAGGAAAACTTGCCTGCTGCTATGGAAGACACCACGGTTTATACCATGGCTCAGCTATATTTCATCAAAGAGGATTTTAATAATTCTATTAAGATGATGTTACGCTGGCTTGAGTATCAACCGGCACCAACGGCGCAGCCCTTGGTGCTTTTGGCACAGGCATATTATTCGCTTGGCACCGTGGATGGAATTTCTGAGGCACAGGCAGCTGTGCAATTCAAAAAAGCCATTCCTTATATTCTGAGAGCCATTGATCTTTATGTGGCTGCGGAGAAGCAGCCAAAGGAAAATTGGTATCTTCTGCTTCGGGTTATGTATTTCGAGATGAAGGAAAATCAGAAGGTTGTTGATATTCTGGAACTTCTGGTCAACAAGTGGCCGAAGAAGGAATATTGGTTGCAGCTCGCCGGTATGTATGGCGAAATGGCCTCTGATGCTTCGTCAGAAAAGCTACAGACGGCACTGGAGAAGAAGCAGTTAGCGACTTATGAAACGGCCTATCGTCAGGGGTTCCTTGCCAAAGGAAGTGAACTTGTCAATATGTCACAGCTTTATATGTATCATGAGGCGCCCTACTGGGCATCTGTGGTTCTGGAAAAAGGCATAAAAGCCGGGACAATAGAAAAGAACAAGAAAAATTACGAAAATCTTGCTCAGGCCCGGATTAATGCTCAGGACATGAGGCAATCTCTGAAACCGCTAGCTACCGCAGCCGAAATGTCAAAAGATGGTGAGCTTTATAAAAAGCTGGGTCAGGTATATATGCAGCTTGATGACTATAAGAATGGTGCAAAATTTCTGGGTCTTGCCCTGAAAAAAGGTGGCTTGAAACGGCGCGATTCTGTCGCTGTATATCAAGGTATGTGCTATTTCAATATGGGTCAGCTGAACAATGCCAAAAAATCTTTTGAAATTGCAGCGAAAGACAAACGGAGCCGTAAGCAGGCCCGTAAGTGGATTTCCTACCTAAGCAAGGAAAAGAAACGTCTGGATCAGATTAAGGAGTTCCTTAGTTAATTCCTTAAGCGGGAATGACTTCATAAGGAGGCTTCATCTAAATTTAAAGTGAAAACAGGACGATAAATTATCGCCCTGTTTTTTTATTGCTATAATGGGACTTGTGTGTTTTTTTATACTACACTATCGTAAGTTATCCGGTGAACGGGTATGGGGTCCTTTGAGATGGAATATAATTTTTGGATAAATCGGGATAATATATGACGGTCCTTACACATATATTGATTATGGCGACATATGCCGTTGTTGCGGCCTTTGTAGCCTTTGTCCTTCCCGGGGTATTTAATGGTTTTGAGGACACCGTGGCCATGATTTTAGGCGCGGTGGCCTTTCTGGTCGGGCTACAACTTCACGTCATGTATATCTGGAAGTTTGGCAAGGAAGATACGGTTAACCGTCTGATGGCCTTGCATCAGGATTATCAGGTAACTCTTGATAAAATTGATGAGGGCAAGGCTGATATAGAGGAACTCAGGGAAAAAATATATAAAGTAGATAACCAGCAGAATGTTGAAATCATTTCAGAAATGCATGTTTTGCAGACCCTCCTTGGTCAGGTGGTTGAGAAGTCTGGAAAGTCCCTGGAGCAAAGAGTTAATATTTCAGCACCTTCGGGCGAGGAAGATAATTCTGAAATTTTGAGGCGAGAAGAGAGCCTGAAACAAAAAGAACGTAGTGATGGCGAGGTGCTGAATGTCATGCATCATGCGTTGGAAGGAAACAGAGTTGATCTTTACCTTCAGCCCATCGTGGCTTTGCCATCCCGGCGGATAGTCCATTATGAATCCTATAGTAGGGTTCGGGATGATGATGACAATGTAATTTTCCCCACACAATATCTGAAGCTGGCAGAAGACAGCGGCTTGGTGGGAACTTTGGATAATTTGCTGCTGTTTCGCTGTATTCAGGTTATTCGCAGGTTAGGCCCGCGCCGGCCAGATCTTCGTTTTTTCTGTAATATTTCATCGGTTTCTCTAAACGATAAGGAGTTTTTCCCACAGTTTATTGACTTCATGATGGAGAATAATGAATTGTCGGACCGACTTATTTTCGAATTTTCGCAGACGGATGTTTTGCGTCAATCGCCCTTGGTCGGGCGTAGTTTAGCCACTTTGGGGCGGCGCGGTTTCCGCTTTTCCATGGATCGCATCATTGACTTGAATATAGATATTGCGGATCTTTCGTCCCGGTATTTTAGGTATGCCAAGATAGATGCAAAAATGATCCTTGATCAGGAAGCGGATATACATCCGGATGATTTGAAAGAGGCCTTCAGCCGTTATGATATTGACCTTATTGTTGAAAAGATCGAGAGCGATCAGACCATTGTTGAAATACTGGACTTTGGTATGGATTATGGTCAGGGATATTTATTCGGCGAACCCCGCTTGAGCAGCCATACCCGTCTGGATCTATAATTTTATAATTATTCAGCCCAAAAATTAAAAGCCGCCAGATGAATTAATTCTGGCGGCTTTATATTAGATTATTTGATCTTATGAAAATAAAGCATCAATATCTGATTGTGTTGTGCTTTTGGACTTCTTTGGATCAAGAGCGGCTTTGGAATCTTCTTCATAAACCGCTGGCTTTGGCGGGCTGGCCTGAGCTTTTTTTTCAGCTTGAACTTTAGCCTTTTTTTGTTTTGCCTGCTCTATCAGATTTGGCCCTTTTTCCTTAACCGGCCCTTCTGCCGCCGGAGCTGGCGCAGGGGCTTCTTCCACTACCACTTCTGGTTCCACTACCACTTCTGGTTCTGCTACCACTTTTGGTTCCGCCACAACTTCTGGTGCGGTTTCTGTCGTGCCGTTACTTTCCTCTTCAGAACTGTCATCAGATGCGCCCGCAAACATAAAATCAATATCATCTTCGGCGGCATTGTCAGAAACTTTTTCAGCAGGCTCAGAATCCACAGATATAGCTTCTTCTTCAACGGGTTCTGGGGCGGTATCAGCCACCACGTCATCCTGTGCGGCCTCCGCAGTTTCCAGGCCATCAAGCTCTATTGTCCCGCCACTGTCAGGCGCCCCATCGAGAAGGGCATCAATTGTGGACTGGTCAATACCCTCACCATCCAGAGCCGGCCCATTCAATAGTGCCTTATCTGCATCCTCTTCCTCTTCCTCTACGGGATCTTCTGTTTTGGGTTTATTGCCTTCCATTACGCCCAGAATACTGATCAGACGTCCTACCCGGTCTTCTACATGCTCTAGGGTGCTGACGACTTTACTGATCCTCTGGCCGGTAATGTCCTGAAAGGAGCAGGCCTCAAATATCTTCATTACGGCGTCATTGACTGTATTCGTATAGGCTTCCGTGTCTGCCGGATCCGCATCCATAATCTCTTCTGCAGATTCCATGATAGTGTTGGTGGCACTTTCGGTTTGCTGAACAATAGCCGCTAACTCAAGACCCGCACGGGGAATACCTGCATCATCGCTATGATTTGGGGATAGAGATGATATTTCCGACCGGGCATCATCAATATAGTCAGCTAGTGACTGGCATTCCTGATATAATGTAAGGTCGATGGATTTGAAATAGCTTTCCAGAGACCGCATCAATACTTCGGTCAGGGCAGCAACATCCGGTAGGGATACGGCTTGATGGTCACCGGCACGAAGCCTGTCTACCAATGGGCCGATATGTTCTGGCAAAAGACCTCTGGGCATTAGAATTCTCCAAGCACGCTGGATAGTTTCTGTTTCAGCGTTGCGGCATTAAAAGGTTTGACAATATAGTTGTTAACGCCCGCCTTTTTAGCTGCGATCACATTATCAGTTTTTGATTCTGCGGTAACCATAATGAAGGGTGTTCTTTTGAGGATGTCGTCAGAACGGACCTCCTTGAGCAACTCATACCCTGTCATAGGTTCCATATTCCAGTCGGAAATAATCAAATCGTAACTTTTGGAGCGCA
The DNA here is from genome assembly GCA_023142175.1 of Emcibacter sp. The sequence continues at coordinate 10,641 of JAGLJX010000264.1, read as the reverse complement.
ATTTATTCAATGCCTCCGCACCATCGCTGGCTTCATCAACATTGTTGAACCCCAGTTGCTTTAAGAGATTACGAATAATCCGCAACATTGTTTTATAATCATCCACTATGAGGATGGACATTGCTTTATCTACAGCCATAATTTTCCTGCTTACTTATTATTAATAACATTTTGTTCTAGCTTAGGTGGTTTTTACCACTCTTTGCCCGTAATAATTACAAACTAACGCAATCTTTTAAAAAAAGGGTTAATGCGTGATAACTATATAATTTTTTTATTTGCTTTATTTTCTTAGGCGTATTAGGTCGTAGAGTTATGAATATAAAGGGTGATGGTATGTTAGATGTGAGAGAAGCCTGTCTGGAGGACCTGAAAGTGGGGCAGTATTATACAACTGTCAACGTGGTGGGTGACGCAGATATCATTAAATTTTCTGAAGTGACAGGGGATGTGAACCCCATACATTTGGATGAGGACTATGCGGCGGGGTCTATTTTTGGACAGCGAATTGCGCATGGTATGATCTCGGCAGGGTATATTTCTGCAATATTCGGCACCTCTTTCCCTGGCCCCGGCAGTATCTATTTGTCACAGTCCTTGAAATTCAAGGCCCCAGTAAAGATTGGGGATTCTGTTGAAACAACAGTAACCATTGCGCAGATTAATGAACGAAGAAAACGTGTTACCCTCAATTGCGAATGTAGGGTGGGGGATACTGTGGTCCTGACAGGGGAAGCTGAGCTTATGGTGCCAAGCCGGCAGGGTTAAGCTGATAAGAGTGAAAAAAAGACCATGAAAATTTTCAGACATTATGACAATTTACCGGATGACGTTAAGGGCAGTGTTATAGTGTTGGGTAATTTTGACGGGTTCCACAAAGGCCATCAGACTGTGATGGGACGGGCCGGAAAATTGGCCCGGGAAATGAATGTCAGCCTTTCGGTATTGGTACTGGAACCTCATCCGCGCAGCTATTTTAATCCGGGACAGGAAGATTTTCGCCTGACCTCCTTTCGTACCAAGACTCATTTGCTGGAGGCCTTCGGGGTTGACACCCTTTTTGTCCTGCCTTTTGATAAAGAGCTTTCCCATCGGTCGGCACAGGATTTTGTCTCAGATATACTATTGGCCCGCCTTGGCATTGTTCATGTTTTTGTGGGCTATGATTATCGTTTCGGTGCGGGTCGTGGTGGCAGCGCCCATGTGTTGCAGGAGATGGGGCATATAGAGCCGTTCGGCGTCACCGTTGTTGAGAAGATCATGGAAGGTGATCATGTCTATTCCTCTACTAATATTCGTGACAGTCTCCGGGCTGGCGATGTGCGGCGCAGTGCCGACCGGCTTGGCCATTGGTGGCATGTGGAAGGCCATGTTCTGCGCGGAGATCAACGGGGCAGAACCATAAATTTTCCCACCGCAAATCTATCCATGGAGGGCTATATAAAGCCTAAGCTTGGCGTTTATGCGGTGCGGGTGATGGTTGCTTCCGGCCCGGCGAAGGGGGTTTGGAACGGGGTGGCTAATATGGGGAAAAGACCGACCTTTGACAAGCAAGAACTGGTATTGGAAGCACATATTTTTGATTTTGATTTCGATATATATGAAGCGCCTATTCTGGTGGAATTTGTTGACTTTATCCGCGAAGAACGCAAATTTGACGGTCTGAATGCCCTGAAGGAACAGATAGAGAAAGATAGTATAATTGCCCGAAGAATTCTTGCCGATCCCAACAATCAGCAGAACTCTATACCCATCCCCCGACTTGAAGATCATCTTTAGGCATAAAACACTCGCAATGCCAGTCTGTAATTGCTACAAAGTGTAAATTTTCCGCAAGATTTAAGAAACAAATTATAATGACCAAAGATTATAGATCGACAATATTTCTGCCTAAGACGGATTTCCCTATGAAAGGCAGTCTGCCCAAGCGCGAACCGGAGTGGATCGCCAAATGGAATGCCATGGATATATATGGTGCGCTCCGTGAAAAAGGCCGCGACAATGCGGATAAATTCATCCTCCATGATGGTCCGCCCTATGCCAACGGTAATATTCATATTGGTCATGCCATGAATAAAACCCTCAAAGACATCATCGTGCGCTCACAGCAGATGTCCGGCAAGGATGCGCCCTATGTGCCCGGCTGGGATTGTCACGGCTTGCCTATCGAATGGATGATCGAAAAACAATATCAAAAGAAAAAAATTAAAAAAGACGATGTGGATCCCATAGAGTTTCGGACAGAATGTCGTAATTTTGCCGCTAAATGGGTTGATGTCCAGCGCGAGGAATTCAAACGGCTTGGTATTTTTGGCGATTGGGACAAGCCCTACCTCACAATGAATTTTGACAGCGAAGCTCAGATCGTGCGGGAGTTGCAGAAATTCCTCATGAATGGCAGTCTGTACCGGGGTTCAAAACCAATCATGTGGTCGGTGGTTGAGAAAACCGCGCTTGCCGAAGCTGAGATTGAATATCAGGATCATACATCACACATGATAGATGTGGGCTTCACGGTGGTATCCTCTTCTCAGGCGGACATGGTTGGGGCGAAAATTATCATCTGGACGACAACGCCATGGACCATACCGGGCAATAGGGGTATCGCTTTTGGCAAGGATATTGATTATCTGTTGTTTGAGGTTACGGCGGTGGCGGAAGACAGCCGTGTCGAAGTAGGGGCCAGAATTTCCACCTGCGATATGCTGAAGGCCGCCTTTATGGAACGGGCAGGCATTACCGAAGTTATAGAAGTTTCCCGTTTCAAAGGCAGTGATCTTGAAGGAACTATCTGTCATCACCCGTGGCATGATACCGGGTATGATTTTGATATTCCGGTCATTGAAGGTTTCCATGTTACCACCGAGGCCGGTACCGGTTATGTGCATATCGCACCAAGTCACGGTCAGGAAGATTTTGAAGTGGGCAAGGCCGTTGGCCTGCCTGTGCCCTTCACCGTGGATGATGGCGGGCTTTATTATGACAGCGTGCCCATGTTTGCGGGCGAGCATGTTTATAAAGTTCATGATCATGTTTGCGAGGAACTGGAAAATGTCGGGGCATTATTGGCTCGCGATACCATTGTTCATAGCTATCCCCATAGCTGGCGGTCAAAAGCACCGTTGATTTTCCGCAATACGCCACAGTGGTTTATCTCTATGGAAGAAACCGGATTGCGCGACAAAGCCGTGGCCGAAATTGACGCCGTGCGCTGGGTGCCGGAAAACGCCAAGAACCGGATGATGGCTATGGTTGCTGATCGTCCGGACTGGCTGCTGTCACGTCAGCGGGCATGGGGTGTGCCGATTACAGTATTTGTCCATAAAGAAACTGGTGACCTGCTTAAGGATGATGCGGTCAACGAGCGCATTTCCGCCGCCGTGGAAAAAGACGGTGCGGATGCATGGTATAGCAATGATGGGTCAGTTTTCCTCGGCAATGATTATAATTCACAGGATTTTGAGAAGGTCAGCGATATTCTGGACGTGTGGTTCGACAGCGGATCGACCCATGCCTTTGTACTTGAGGCCCGTGACGAGCTTCGCTCACCGGCAGATCTTTATGTGGAGGGTACCGACCAACACCGGGGCTGGTTCCAGTCATCGCTGCTGGAATCATGTGGCACCCGTGGTCATGCGCCCTATAAAAATGTGCTGACCCACGGTTTCACTCTGGATAACAAGGGCAAGAAAATGTCCAAGTCGATGGGTAATACCATCGCGCCGCAAAAGATTGTTGATCAGTTTGGTGCCGATATTCTGCGCCTGTGGGTGACATCCACCGATTATATGAATGATCACCGGATAGGCAATAATATCATACAGGGGCAGGTCGAAGCCTATCGGAAAATCCGCAATACCATGCGCTTCTTGCTGGGCAATCTAAATGATTTCAGTGACGAGGAGAAGCTGCCGCTATCCGAAATGCCTGAACTGGATCGGCTGATCCTGCATAGGCTGGCGGAACTGGATACGTTAAACCGACAGGGCATTGCCGATTTCAATTTTAACCGCATTTATACGGCACTGTATAATTTTGTGACCGTGGACCTGAGCGCTTTCTATTTCGATATCCGCAAGGATTGTCTCTATTGCGACGGCGCGTCCAGCATTCGCCGCCGCGCAACCCGCACCGTTCTGGATCAGATATTCTATGTCCTGACCAAGATGATGGCGCCGATATTGGTTTTCACCTCAGAGGAAATCTGGCAGTCCCGCTTTCCGGCTGATAATGACAGTATTCACTTGCAGACTTTCCATGATATTCCAGACCAGTGGCGCGATGATGCGCTGGCGGCTAAATGGGAAAAAATCAGAAGCCTGCGTAAAGTAGTCACCGGAGCTTTGGAAGTGGAACGGCGCGAGAAACGCATCGGTTCATCCCTGCAGGGTCAGGTAAAGGTCTATGTGGCGGATAAAAGTTATGCGGATGCATTGGCGGCTATTGATCTGGCGGAATTATCCATCACATCCGTTGCAGAACTTGTGGTTGGTGAAGCTCCCGAGCAGGCCTTCCGCCATGAAGATGTGGATGGCATTGCGGTGGTAAGCACCTTGGCCGAGGGCGCGAAATGTGAGCGTTGCTGGCAGGTGTTAGAGACCGTGGGCAGTATCACGGGTCATGATGATATTTGTCCGCGCTGTGCGGACGCGGTACAGGAAGCAGGGTAAGCCATGATACGCCGACCGCTTCATCTGGGCCTCGTCATTGCTTTATCTGCCTTGGTGGTGGACCGGATTAGCAAATGGTGGATCATGGATGTGCTAGAGCTGCCAAAAATTCAGATGGTCCAAATTATGCCGCTTTTTAACTTACAATGGGTGGAAAATAGGGGTGTCAGTTTCGGCATGTTAAGTGCGGATGGTGATGTGGGCAGGTGGGCCTTGGTTATTGTGACCAGTTTGATCGTTTTTGGTCTTGGCATTTGGCTCAAATCTGTGCAAACTAGACTCTTAGGCATAGCCATTGGTTTGGTCATTGGGGGTGCCGTGGGTAATATATATGACCGTATTACTTTTGGTTATGTTGCCGACTTCCTGCAATTTTATGTGGGTGACTGGTCTTTTGCTGTATTTAATGTGGCAGATAGCTGTATAACAGTTGGAGCGGCATTGTTGATTTGGGATAGCTTCTTTGGGCCTAAGCCCGAGAGCCCTTCGCAGAGCCAGACATAATTCTGGTTGGAAGTAAAAAAAGGAAAATTGAGTGCAGAATAAATTGATATTAACGGGCATGATTTTAGCTATTGTCACCATGGTTCCGGCCTGCTCAAAATTGGATGGTCCGGATGAATTTAGCGTTTTGAAAAATCCGCCACTTGTGCTGCCGCCTGATTATCACTTGCGTCCGCCAGGGGCCGATAGCGATGTGACGGGGGCCTTTGCCCCACAGGAAATTGCCCAAAAAGCACTATTTGGTGATTACCAGAAATAGGCCGTATTTCGCCGCGCTTGGGACTTTTGTATCAATCGGGAGTTTGCTTTGAAAATTCGCGTTCTTTCGGAAAATACCATCAATCAGATTGCTGCGGGCGAGGTTATCGAGCGCCCGGCCAGTGCGGTGAAAGAGCTGGTGGAAAATGCCATCGACGCGGGCGCACATAATATACAGGTAGTGATGATTGCCGGTGGACGGGAACTAATTTCGGTCAGTGATGATGGTCATGGTATGACCGGGCCTGAGCTTGAACTGGCCGTGGAGCGCCACGCCACTTCCAAATTGCGTGAAGATGATCTGACAGACATAAGAACCATGGGCTTTCGCGGCGAAGCTCTGCCTTCGATCGCATCGGTCAGCCGTTTTTCCATGATCAGTCGGGCATCTGGTAGCGACGAAGCGTGGAAGATTGAAATTGACGGGGGGCAAAAACGCGATCTTCAGCCTGCAGGTCGTGGGCAGGGAACAATAGTTGAGGTACGGGATTTATTCTATGCCACCCCCGCCCGGCTAAAATTCCTCAAAGCAGAACGCACAGAATTTAATTATGCTCTTGATGTGATAAAGCGGCTTGCTATGGCCTATCCTGATGTTGGATTTTCCCTGATGGATGGGGAGCGGCGGGCATTCCGTGTTTCCGCCGTGCAGCGGGAATTGCTAGACAGGCGGCTTCTGCGGCTTACAGCTATTCTGGGTAGTGACTTTGGCGATAATGCCCTTGTCATTGACGAAAGCCGTGAAAATATACGGCTCAGCGGCTATGCTGGTCTGCCGACCTATAATAGGGGTAATGCCCAGCATCAGTTTTTGTTTGTTAATGGCCGTCCGGTTAAGGACAAGTTGCTTAACGGTGCGGTACGCGGTGCCTATATGGATTTCCTTGCCCGTTCCCGACATCCGGTGCTGGCGCTGTTTCTTGAGGTTCCCACATATATGGTGGATGTTAATGTCCATCCGGCCAAGGCAGAAGTGCGCTTTCAGGACAGCGGGCATGTGCGCGGGCTAATCGTAGGTTCACTGAGACGGGCTCTGGCTGGGGCCGGACATCGCGCGGCAACAACCGTGGCTGGCTCAGCATTAGGGGCGTTTCAGCCGGGCAGCGATGCGCCCTCACTTCCCCAATATTCAGGAAGAACATCTTACCCCACGGCACCTTCGAATTATGGCACCGGATTTGGGGACAGAGTGCTTGATTTTCAAAAACCACTTGCCGAAGGGTTTACGCCACCTGTTGGGCGGGTGGAAAATGAGGCAGAGATTTCGGACGAGACAATAGAATATCCTCTGGGTGCGGCGCGGGGGCAGCTTCACGAAACCTATATTATATCCCAGACAAAAGATGGCATCGTCATCGTCGATCAACATGCGGCCCATGAGCGGCTGGTTTACGAGCGTATGAAGGGTCATTTGTTGGATAATAACGTGCCGCGACAGGGGTTGCTGATCCCCGAAGTGGTTGAGTTGGAACAAGATGCCGTGGACCGGCTTGTGGAGCGGGCGCAGGAATTAGAAGAAATGGGGCTATGCCTAGAAGGATTTGGGGAGGGTGCGGTCGTAGTGCGCGAAGTCCCGGCCTTGTTGGGGGATACCGATATCAGGGGGTTGGTCCGGGACCTGGCCGATGAATTAATGGAACTGGATCAGGCGCATTCTCTTAAAGAAAGGCTGGAAGATGTCTGTTCAACAATGGCATGTCACGGCAGTGTGCGCGCAGGCAGACGGCTTAACGTCAAGGAAATGAACTCTCTGATCCGTGAAATGGAGCAAACCCCCCATTCCGGCCAGTGTAATCATGGCCGCCCCACTTATGTGGAGCTGAAACTATCCGACATCGAAAAATTATTTGGTCGCCGGTAGATATCATATTCACATGATCGACTAGCCGCGATCTTTCAATTCATCGATGGCAATATTTAGATGCATTGCCACATATTCTAAAGTGGCCGCATCTGCTTCTTGGCAAAGATAGTTAAGCGCGTTAATCATGCCAGCATACTCATACTCAATTTCTGAAACATAATGTTCTGAAGTTATAGTGCTATTTAGTACAACCATATCTTAAGCCTCTATTACAAAACACCTCCAATAGGTGCATATCCTTAGTATTAATTAGTACCATATAATATCTTAAAGAAACAAATAATTTTTTATTATTCGCGTAAAAGTTACATTTTATAAAAATAATTTTAAGCTTTAAGGGTATTTTTAATAACAAAATCAATTAATTACTTAGCAATAATAACACTTTATGCTTATAATAATATAAGAAATAAGTATGTTATAAATTAAGGTAGCTTTACGCCTATCAGGGTAAATAATTAATTAATCGCGCATAGGTTGTATATATCTGAAGCAAGCATATTAAGAAGTTTTTATGTAAAATTCTTAATTAAACGTTAAAGTTGTGGTTATTTTTTTAGGAAAGAAAAACGGGCGTCGCCATATGTTTTTTCTTTTATGACATTCAGACAATCTGGAAATGACACCATTTTTCCGGGGTCATATTCGGCAATGATCAAGCAGCCATCTGCCATATAATTATTGTTGAGGAGTGCGTTTAGCACTTCACCGATAATATCAAGGTCGTATGGTGGGTCGAGAAATATAAAATCATAGGGCGCGCGGGCCGGGGGGAAGGCGGGAGCGGTTACATATTTCACGGTGGATTTACTCTCCACTGCCAGTGAAGTAATATTTTTTTTCACCAGCTGAAGTGCTGTGCGATCCTTGTCAAAGAATGTGACGTGGGCGGCTCCGCGCGAGAGAGCCTCCAGCCCCATGGCGCCGGTTCCGGCAAAGACATCCAATATATTGGCGCCCTGAATACCGCCTGAGGCATGACTGAGGATGTTAAAGATGGTTTCCCGCATACGGTCACTGGTGGGCCGGATGCTATTGCCCGATGGTGAGTATAATTTCCGCCCGCCATATTCGCCGCCGACGATTCTCATTTCTTGACTGGTCTCTTGCCAGAAGCCTTCTTGATTGGCCTTTTGCCAGAAGTCTTCTCGTATTCTTCTCTGCGCTTGGGGTCTTTTTTCTTTTTGTTGATCCGGCGTTGGTTGGCTTTGGGTTTGGCCTTGGCCCATCCACTTCGGGATTTAGCTGAGCGCGATTTTGGTTCCCCGGCTTTAGGCGCACTTGCCGTGAACTTCTTATCCTTAAAGAACTCGGCGCAGTGCTCCAGCATATCTTTGACGGTCACTTCCTCAATGCCGCCGCGGTTCATTTCACCCAGCTCGAACGGGCCGTAGGACAGCCGGATCAGTCTGGTAACCTGCAAACCGATATAGTCCAGAAGTTTCCGCACTTCCCGGTTCTTACCTTCTGTGATGGAGATGGTCAGCCAGATGTTGGATTTCTCGCGCTTTTCATTGATGTTAATTCTCACGCCGCGGTATTTTACATCCTCGATGGTGATGCCGCGGCGGATTTCAGCTACTTTCTCACGGTCAAAATAACCATGACAGCGCACTTTATAAGTCCTGACCCATCCCGTTGACGGCAGCTCTAACCAGCGCGACAGTTCCCCGTCATTGGTCAGAAGAAGCAAGCCCTCGGTATTGAGGTCAAGCCGACCCACAGATAGAACGCGCGGCATATTTTCCGGCATAGCTTCAAATACGGTTGGCCTGCCATCGGGATCATAATAGGTGGTCATGCGACCCGCCGGTTTATGATATTTCCAGATTTTTGTCGGCTCTGGTGGCTTAACCACCATGCCATCCACGGTGATGCCTTCCACGGAAGTAATAAGGGTCGCAGGTGTGGTAATCACCTGATCACCCTGCTTAACCATGCCAGCAGCTATCATGCGTTCCACAGCACGGCGCGAGCCCACACCGGCACGGGCCAGCATCTTGGCTATGCGTTCACCCTTTTGAGTGCCCTCTGGTTGAGTTCCCTCTGGGGGATTTTCTATATCATCGGTCATATGTGCAATTCTGTTGTAAAGCCATAAATATGATGCAATACAAGAATTTATGACATATGCCAATAAATATATGGATATGGCTCTCGAAGAGGCCATAAAAGCCGCCGAAAGGGGCGAAGTACCCGTGGGCGCGGTCATTGTGGACGGGGAATCAGGCAGGGTCATTGCCCGCGCCGCTAACCGGGTAAAAGAAGATCATGACCCCTCGGCTCATGCGGAAATTCTGGCCATCAGGGCGGCCTGCCAACATTTTGAGAATGAGCGGCTGGCGAATTGCGACCTCTATGTGACGCTGGAGCCATGCCCCATGTGCGCACAGGCAATTTCCTTTGCCCGGATCAGGCGACTGTATTTTGCCGCTGACGATGAAAAGGGCGGCGGGGTGGAAAACGGCCCCCGGATTTTTAATGCCAAAAGCTGCCACCACAAGCCGGAAATATACGGCGGTATCGGGGCAAGCGCGGCCTCAAAATTACTAAAAGACTTCTTCCTATCGCGGCGGTAATAATTGTCGGTTGGCTAAAGTATTTTTTTTAGGTAAGCTATCCTTATGAATGACATGATAATAAAGGGGCAGGAATGGATTACTGCGTTACTCATCTGGTTTGATGATACGTTGTTGTCCTATCAGACTTTGGCGCAACTGGGCATTATCCTTGTTCTGTGGATATTCAGTCTGGGCCTGACCCGGTTAGTGGGTTTCCTGTTTCCTCATGGCATGGACAGGTTTGATTTTTATCAACGGCTGAAACCGCAACTGACCCCGCTTTATGACCTTATCGTATGGGTGAGCCTGATCCTTGTGGTCAAGGCCGTGGCCGATCAGCAGGGGGTGGCGAGCTATGCTCTGAATATTGCCATGAGCCTGATATTTGCCTGGATTGTGATCCGTCTGGCAACAGGTTTGATTAAAAGCCGGGAAATTGCCCGGCTGATCCGGTCTTTGGCGTGGGGATTGGCGGCCTTGAATATTGTTGGCTGGCTCGCGCCATTGATTGAGGTGCTGGAGGGCATGACCTTTTCTTTGGGGCAGGGCGAGGTCAGTATGTATGGCGTGATGACCGGTATATTGACCATGTTCGCGCTGGTCTGGATGGCCCTGTTTGTAACGGCCTTTCTGGAGAACTGGCTGCGCAGGGTTCCGGCGGTTAATCCGTCCGCGCGGGTGCTGTTGTCCAAGGTTGCCCGCATTGTCCTTATCGCCTTGGCCTTTCTTTTTGCAGTCTCTAGTGTTGGAATTGACCTCACGGTCTTTGCGGTTTTTGGTGGTG
>JAGLJX010000263.1 GCA_023142175.1 Emcibacter sp. | reverse complement strand
TGGTCATTGATGACATCATAAAGCGGGCCTCGGTACGGGCCGCCCGTATTCTGGGTCTGGGGGGGTTGAGTGCTCAATCCCAGATTTCACAAGCCATCAAAACCGTTATTCCCGCAGAGATGCAGGAGCTAAGCTGGGATAGCCTGCTTGGTGATGGATCAGTGCGCCGCCTTCACCTGACCAATGCGCAGATCAATCAGTCCTTTGTGGAACAGGGGAATATCAAGGCCGTTGCCCGGCCTGAAAAGGGGGCAGATGAAGATGTTTTCATAGATATGTATGTGGCCTCCCTCGCTGTGCCGACCATCGCCAGAAGCCTTTTGGGTAAATGGGAATATCGTAATTACCTGAAGCGGATCAAGGATGGTGAGCAGGCCTTTATTATTATGGGAAAGGGGCATTATTCCTTTCGCGGATCGGGCTATGTGCGCGGCGGTATATTTGACCGGATACAGGTTGTGCAGGGCGAAGAAGCTTTTCGATTTAATGATCATGGTTATAAGAATTTAGGCGAAGTTCTAGCCGATGGCGCGCCCTATTTCAGGGAAGTTGCGCTGTTTTATACCCCGCCCGGCGCGGTCTTTAATCCGGCCGATGACTGGCAGTTGCAATTGCTGGTACAGCGGGCCATTGGCGCTCTGGAAAAGGTATTCATAGCCTATGATCTGAATTATCAGCTCCCGGCCCAATATGTGAAAGTAGAACAGCCCGCCATAATATTAAGTGTCGCAGACGAAGAAGCGCAGGCGATTAATGCCCTGTGGATGAAGATGTGGCAGGCCAAAACGGTCGATATCGCTATCCTGCTGACGGCCATTTTCCTGCTGACTGCGTTATTCTTTGTGCAGAACCAACTGGTAAAATATCGTGCGCTGACCGACAGAATCCGGCTGTTGTTTCTGGTCTTTACCTTGTTTTATATTGGCTATTACGCTCAGGCCCAATTGTCTGTGGTTAATGTCTTTGTTTTTGTCAGTGCCATGCTGTCCGGCTTCCAGTGGGAATTTTTTCTGATGGAGCCGATGATCTTTATTCTCTGGTGTTCGGTGGCGGTTTCATTGTTATTCTGGGGACGAGGGGCCTTCTGTGGCTGGTTATGCCCCTTTGGTGCGTTACAGGAATTAACCAATAAGATAGCCAGATATTTTAAAGTGCCGCAGATTAAGGTCCCCTGGTGGTTGCATGAACGTCTGTGGCCTTTGAAATATATGATCTTTTTGGGATTATTGGGGCTATCGGTCTATTCCCTGAATATGGCGGAACAGCTGGCGGAAATTGAACCTTTCAAAACCGCGATTGTCCTGAAATTCATGCGCGGCTGGCCCTATGTTTTATTTGTTGTGGCTTTGTTAGCGGCGGGTTTGTTTATCGAGCGTTTTTACTGTCGTTACCTTTGCCCGCTCGGCGCAGCACTGGCCATTCCGGGCAAGCTGGCCATGTTTAACTGGCTCAAGCGTTACCGCAACTGTGGCGACCCCTGCCACATATGTGCACAGGATTGCATGGTTCAGGCCATCGACCCCAAGGGTAATATCAACCCCAATGAATGTCTGCATTGTATGGGCTGTCAGCAGACCTATTTTGACGAAAAAGTCTGCCCTGTGATGATTCATAAACTGACACGGGTAAGGAATGAGAATTTGCATAAAACACGCAAGTTAAATCAGACCCGAGAAATTGGAGATTAGGAACCGGATCCTGAGTTTTGTATTTGGATCTATTTACAGAGAAAACCTGAAACAAATGTTTTGGGGGTAGTTTAAAAAAACAGGAGAAAAACTATGACAGAAGAAAAGAACAAGTCTGGCTTCTCCAGACGTTCGGTCCTTGGCGGATCGGCTCTGGCGGCGGGTATCGGCATGATGGGCGTCAGCTCGCTTATGCCGCAAGCTGCACATGCCAAGGGAAACAACGAAGTCCATCCGGGCGACCTTGACCAATATTATGGTTTTTGGAGTGGTGGTCAGTCCGGCGAGGTTCGTATCATCGGTGTGCCGTCCATGCGCGAATTGATGCGTATTCCGGTCTTTAACCAATGCAGCGCCACGGGTTGGGGCCGCACTAATGAAAGTATTAAGATACTGACCGAGAATATGCTGCCCAAAGAGACAGAATTCTGGGCGGATA
>JAGLJX010000262.1 GCA_023142175.1 Emcibacter sp. | reverse complement strand
CCGGTTTTGGTCAATTCCCCCGATACGGCCCAGTTGTTACTGCCGGGAATTGGGTTATCTGTTGATTGCAGGAAAGTTAGCTCTGTTCCATGGGTCTTTAGGACTTCACGGGAGGGGATTTCCTGTGGCACCCACGGCGTTTCATCGGCCTGAATCGGCGCATCCCATTCTGTTTTTGCTGGAATGAGAAAATTGGCGAGACTTTGATCAAGACTCTGTTCCAGATAATATTTATGCTTCTCCGCCTCGATAGTCCCTGATTGAAGGAAGAAAGCCATAGCATAAATCACCAGAAAACTATCCTCCTCGGTCCAGGGTCGTGGCTCCTGCTGCAACAGCCAATATTCGAACGGCTTCGCCCCCAGATTATTCAGGCCATCATTGATACCCGCCACATATTTTTTCAGCAGCGCTTTATGGTTTTCCGGTAGACGCGCAATTGCCACAGTCGCCCGCGCCCGGAAGCGATGCAGACGGTTCTTTTTATCTGTATTCAGGGCAATGGGGCCAAACAATTCCGATAATTCCCCCGCTGCCATGCGCCGTGTCAAATCAATCTGGAAGAATCTTTCCTGTGCATGGGTAAATCCAGTGGCATAGGCCAGATCAAGCCTGTTTTGCGCTGTTAGGGTCGCATTGCCATTTTCATCCCTTTCCAAAAGAATATTTTGGCTAATAGATGAGGATGCAAAATTCCCGTCCAACAGGGGCAAACTTGCTCTGAAGGTGAAATAAACAGCGATAACCGCGATGGCAACTATCGCGGAAACACTCGCAAACAGCCATTTAAGTTTTTGTATAATTGTCGATTTCTGCCCCATCATTTCTTCCTCAAATGTTCATATGCTTCATAGGTATCAATATCCAGAAAGATCGCATCAGAACCAACATCAACTTCATGGATATACTCAGGATATTCATTCAACAGGATTTTTGCCCCCATATCACCTTCCAGTCTTTTAAATTCACTGAAAAACTCACCGTCCCACAATATGGGATTGCCCCGCTTGCTGTTATGCATAGGGATGACGATTGAATGGTCTTGGGCTGGGTCGTATGCCACAATGATTTGGCGCAAAATGCCCGCCGATATATTTGGCATATCGCCCAGAATGATCAACACCGCATCAATATTATCCGGCAGGGAGCTAATCCCCAACTTTACTGATGTACTCATACCCTCGTCATAAATGTCATTATGGACAAAAGTGACGTCATGACGGCTGATTGCCTGCTCGACCTCTTGCCTTTGATGTCCGGTGACAACAGATATTTCAGTCAGTCCTGCTTGCTCGACCTGCTCCAGAACATGGGACAGGACGGTTTCATTCTCATAGGGTAATAACAGCTTGTTATCCTGCCCCATTCTTTTCGACTGCCCCGCCGCCAGAATAAGCGCAGCAATATTTTTGGATTGAGACATTTTCTTTTTCCGTTGATCTTTTTGAGATTCTCGGGGTTGAGGACGTCCCGCATATTCACTGAGTAATCCGCCTACTCCCATGCTCATGACATCATGGTCAGTCACATCCAGTCCCGCAGAAATACGCGATAATATGAGGTCAATGCCGTTCAGCTTTGGTGAGCGCGAACATCCCGGCAGACCCAAGACCCACTTATCCCGCAATTTGGCCAACAACATCAGGTTGCCCGGATCAACGGGCATGCCGTAATGAATTATCTTACCACCTGCGCGGATGATCGCCGCAGGAATAACATCCTTGCGGTCCGTTATGGCCGAAGCACCCATAATCAAAATCATATCCTGATCACCATCAGCCTTGCTTAACAGCATTTCAGCCAATGCGGTTTCTTCATGGCGACATCTGACCTCATCCGCGAGCGATGTTTCAAAAATATCAAGCCTGTGGGCCATAACCCGTTTGGTTTTTTCAAACAGTTTTTTCGCCGTGTCGCCAAGCTCCGTCTGGATCATAATGGCCTTTTGTGGCCGGAAAGGATGAAGGGTAATCATATCAGATTCTATGTCTGCAATAATTTTCTCGACCACCTCACCCCTGACGCCCAGAGGAATGATCTTGACCGTAGCCACCATCTGCCCCTTTTGGACAATGGCGTTCTGAGAAATTGTCGCAAGGGTAATTCCCTCATCCCTGTGATTAAGGTCATTCACGGCCTTCTCATCTATGACAATCAGGCCATCCGATACAGCATGGAGATTTACCCGCCCCGTATAGGCTTCGGCACAGGTAACCTGATCGCCTGTAATATGGCTGGAAATTTTTTTCGCTGCCATATCTTCTGTCATATCACCCGGTTCCAGAACCGCCGCCATCACCTGTGCGATCTTATTTTCCGCCAGATTTTTAATGTCAGATTCAGTTAGGATATGGCCTTTTTTCAACAGGCCGGACGGTAGCCTTACTGAATGTGCCAGCGTGCCGCCCAGAATTTGATGTAAAGGGAACGCGCCAAATTTCATCCGCTGTCGCCATTCCGGTAGATGGAGATCATCTGCGCCATGACGGACAGCGCAATTTCCGCAGGCGTTTTAGCGCCAATGCCAAGACCCGCCGGCGCATTTATCCGTGCAATCTGTTCAGTGGTTATGCCGAGGGCGGTCAGACGTTCCACACGGGCGGCATGGGTTTTGCGACTGCCTAAAGATGCAATATAAAAGGATGATGAATTCAGCGCCACCTGCAACGCCGCATCATCCAGCTTTGGATCATGGGTTAAGGTCACGATAGCCGTGCCAGAGGTTATTTCTCGGTCATTTAAGGCGTCATCCGGCCAATCTGTACACAAATCAATATCCGGGAAGCGAACCTCACTGGCAAATGTGGTGCGGGGGTCAATAACGGTCACATTAATATCCATGCTCGCGGCAATCTTGACCATGGCCTGTGTTATATGAACAGCACCAATGACGATCAGCTTCAGCGGTTGTTCTAATATCTGAGTGAAAATAACTTGCTCACCAGTATCACGAAGCTTGCTCTTACCCGCATTATTGTCACCATAAGCAAAAGTCGTTTCACCCGTGGTACAGTCGGTAGTCAGAATAACTGGCCCGGTAGCATTAAGTATTTTATCCATATGGGGTAGTTTTTCCGCCATAGATTCGACCAATACCCGCACCCGACCACCGCAGGAAAGCCCCACTTCCCATGCCTGATCATTGCTGACACTGAATTCCATCATTTGCGGCTTGTCGGAGGTCATGGCATCCTGCGCCGCCGTGATCACTGCCCCTTCGATGCAACCACCGGAAACGGACCCTTCGATGGCGCCCTGATCATCAATGATCATCATGCTGCCCGTTGGTCTTGGCGAAGACCCCCAGGTATCAACAACGGTGGCAAGGGCAATGTTACGCCCGGCCCCATGCCAGTTTTTTATATTTTGCCAAATTGGCTTCCAGTCTGAACTCATAAAATCAACTTTAATCGAAAATCATAAGAGTGCAAGGATACTATTCAGACCATACGGCCAATTCATTTCCGCTTGGTTCCGTAAAGTGAAACCACCGCCCACCGGGAAACTTGAATATATCAACATTTATCTTGCCGCCAGCCTCTTTTACAAGAGAAGCGGTTTCTTCCAGATTATTACTGTATAACACGACAAGAGCCGCGCCTGCTGCCTTGCTGGATTTTAAGTCGGAGCGATAAAAACCCCCGTCTGTACCATGTCCGATAAAACAGGTATAATCTGGTCCATAATCCTTAAAGTTCCAGCCAAAGGCCTTCATAAAAAAAGCTTTTGTGGCATCAATATCTATGGCTGGAAACTCAATATAATTTATTTTATGATGATTTGGCATGTGATGATGTCCTCTATTAGTTTATGCCATTATAGCATATTCAAAATGGTGGAATCAAATATTGTGTGAGCGATCACTCACCCTGATAGTCCATACAAACATCTGCTCTTGTATAGGGGGTATTATCTCTGGATTCCACCTGAACAAAACCGTATTTCTCATATAAGGCTATAGCCGGTTTTAGGATAGCATTGGTTTCAAGATAAAGCTTTTCCCCACCCCGAGCATGAAAGCGGTCAATAATGATTTCTATGAGTTTTCCACCGATCCCCAGCCCTTGAGCTTTGGGACGTACACCCATTTTGGTTAACTCATATTCCCCATTTCCCTGATGCTTTAATCCGACCGCACCTAATACCTCGTCCTTAACCAGTGCAAAATAAATTTCACCGCCCTCAGCAAGAATATGTCTTTCAGGGTTTTCGAGTGTTTTGCCGTCTGCGGCTTCCATAGAGAAATATTTTTCCACCCATTCCTTGTTAATGTCATACCAGTCTTTACGGTATTTCACATGAAAAGGAACAATCTCAACTTCTGGCCGTTGAATTTCAATATTGTAGCTCTGATATCTTTGATAGAATCCCCTTGCCCGTAGATTTTCCTCAAAATCATTAAGACCAAGCAACAGATCATTGTGGGACTCTTCACGTAAATCAAAAATTACTTTGTTGGCCATTTCCCACATAGGCAGGAGTTTCTCTACCAGTTTTTCTCCTGTCGGCGTGAGAAATACAATACGACTTCGGGCATCTTCTCCTACTTTCATTTCCACTATATTATTCTCCATAAGCTGTTTTACAGTCTGGGATATTGCAGAATGTGTCAGGAGCGAGGTTTTCTGAAGTTCGGCTATGGTAAGCCCCTTTAATTTATGCAACGCAAAGACAACCGGAAAGTGACGAACCCGGAATTCCAGTCCGGCTTCCTTATAAATCTTCTCCATATCAACACTAAGCATATCGTAGACTCTTCTTAACCTTGTGCCGATGCCTAGATTGCTGAATAATTCTTCGCTCATAGTATTCTCCTTAATTTATATAACCATTAATATAAGTGCTTATATAAAACTTTCAAGAGGTATAAACAGAAATTCTATTTGAGTGATAATAATTCATGGATTAGAATATCGTTAACTGAGGAGCCGCCAATGCAAAACGCAAATCTTTATGCCCTTTTCCAATCACGTTTTCCTGCTGACCTGAACAAGGTCTTTTTACAACAGGAAGATGGCTCAAATCTCACATATGGTGAAATGGATCAGATTTCTGCTAAAATAGTGACAACTTTAAAAAACAGAAAGATAAAAAAGGACGATCGCATTTTGGTGCAGGTGGAAAAATCCTTGGCTGCGGTATGTTTGTATCTTGCCTGCCTACGCGTCGGGGCGATCTATCTGCCACTGAATACGGCCTATACGACCCGTGAAGTTGACTATTTTACCCAGGATTCCAGACCTGCCCTGCTGGTTGGTAGTTTCACGTCTGACAATATTCCAAGCCTAACAATGGAAAGTCTCTGTTCTGAAGCTGATAAATGTGACCCTCATCACCATGTGAAAGAAATGGCTGCGGATGACCTTGCGGCTATTCTCTATACATCCGGCACGACGGGCAGATCAAAAGGCGCCATGCTCAGCCATAAGAACCTCGCCAGTAACGCGCTAACACTTTCTGAGATATGGCATTGGCAACAAGATGATATTTTATTGCACGCCCTGCCAATATTCCATGTTCACGGGCTATTTGTCGCCCTCCATTGTGCCTTACTGGGAGGGTCAACGGTTTGGTTCTTACCAAATCTTGACGTGGACGCCCTGATCCGCCTGATCCCAAAATCCACTGTTCTGATGGGCGTACCGACCTTTTACACACGTCTTTTGGCCCATGAAAAATTCACCAAAGACCTTTGCCAGAATATGCGGTTGTTCATTTCCGGCTCTGCCCCCCTTCTGGAAGAAACCTTCCATGAATTTGAAGAGGTCACAGGCCAACGTATTCTGGAAAGATACGGCATGACAGAAGCAGGTATGATCACATCCAACCCTTATGATGGGGAACGCATTGCCGGAACTGTCGGGCCTGCCCTGCCGGATGTAGAGGTTCGTATTTGCGACAGCGAAGGAAATGAACTGCCCAACGGGGAAATTGGTATTCTGGAATATAAAGGCCCGAATGTATTTCAGGGATATTGGGAAATGCCGGACAAAACCGCTGAAGAAATGCGACCCGACGGATTTTTCATATCCGGAGATATAGCAGTATCCGATGTCCACGGCCGCATTTCCATTGTTGGACGGTCCAAAGACCTTATTATTTCCGGAGGATTCAATATCTATCCAAAGGAAATTGAAAGCGTTATTGACCTGTTGCCTGGTGTTATGGAAAGCGCGGTCGTCGGCAGCCCTCACCCAGATCTGGGCGAGGCCGTTGTTGCCGTTATTATCAAAAAAGAAAATGCCATACTCACTGAGCAGGATATTCAGGATCAGCTATCAGATCAACTGGCCCGATTCAAACAGCCGCGCAAGATAATCTTTCTGGACGCCTTGCCCCGAAATACTATGGGCAAGGTGCAGAAAAATATCCTTCGAAAAAAACTGAAAAATATCTACTATGCGACATAAATATAAAATTTATTTTTATTAAAGTGTAAAATATCCTGAAAGACTGTCGGGTTTCTTTACAGTTTTAACTTGCTGTTCCTATTAGGTAATTCTAATTCATATAGCGTTCCCGCCATTTATCGAAATTGGCACATTAATTGCTTACCATTTGAAAGCATTAAAATAGTATTTTTCTTAAGTAGAGTTCTTTATATGAAATTTTTTACATCTTTTAAACGAAGCATGATGGTAATTGTTTTTTCCATCGTGTCTATATCAACTGCATCCGCAAACATTATCTGGGATTATAGCCCCGATACTACTGGGGCCTCAGGTCCAAACAATTATTCAAATCAAAGCGGTGCTCAAAATTTTCTGGAATTAGTAACATTCACGTCCGGTGGTACCATTACCGGCATGGACATATTCAGTGGTGATTTTGTTGGAAATGTGGGTGATAGTGTTGACATAAAAATTTGGTCAAATATGACTGGATCATTAGGTTTCCCAATTGGGGCAATGCCTGCTAATCCAATTGTGACGTTAAATGAAATTATTTCAGTAGTGGATATCGAAGGCACAAGTTCATTCGGCGGGATCACACGTAAATTTGCGGCATTTACAAATGCTTATTCCTTTACTGCCGGAAACTACTGGATCGGCATGTCAGGAAGTGGTAATAC
>JAGLJX010000261.1 GCA_023142175.1 Emcibacter sp. | reverse complement strand
TCACCCTGTTGTTTGGTCAAGTAACAACCGTTCGCACCGCCCATCACCTGACCGAAGTGGACCTTGGTGATGCCCTGATTCGTATGCCCTGTCAGGCAGTGGAGGAAGGCGCAGAAATCCGCCTGCATCTCTATGCCAAAGATGTCAGTATAGCGCTCAGTCGCCCACAGGAGACAAGCGTGCTGAATATACTGGAATGCCATATTGACGTCATAGATGAGGCGACGGCGGATGGCCAGTGCCTTATTCATCTGACCCTGCGGGATACCCGGATACAGGCGCGGGTATCCGCCTATTCCTGCGAAGAATTGAACCTGCGGCCCGGACAACAAGTCTTTGCCCAGATCAAGGCTGTTTCCATCATCTGATCCGCTGTCTAACCCACTGTCTAATCCAGGGCGAGGATGATGCTGGAGGCTTTGAAAAAAGCACAGACCTTGCCGCCGATTTTCAGCTTAAGCGCCTCAACACTCAAATTAGTGACAATGGCGCTGATGGTTTTGCCATCGCCCAAATCAATCACCACATCGCTGTTCACCGCCCCCAGCGTAATTTCAGAAATTTCCCCCACCAGATTATTGCAGGCACTGGTCGCCACAGTAATATCGGTACTGATCATGATGGCTGAGGCCTTAATCAGGGCGATCACTTCCATGTCAGGCTTAAGGCGCAAACGGTCGTAACTTTCCTGCGTTATGATCACGGACAGGGCGCGGTTTTCACTGATATTAACGCTAAGGACAACATTCACCGCACCGGGTGTAACTGCAATGATCCGGCCCCTGAATTGATTACGTGCCGTGGTTTGCATGGAGCCTATCCTTACGAAGTTAGCAATATCTTTTAACGAATGTATTTTGGCTTTCAGACGGGACATATAAGAAGTATGTTCCTGCTCTAATGCCTGAAAGCCCTGTATAATCTGCACGCCATATTCGGTTAGGGCTGTGCCTCCGCCCTTTGCTCCACCGGCGGTTCGGATCACAAGGGGCTGATCTGACATATTATTTATGGCATCAATCCGGTCCCAGGCGGTCTTATAACTGATGCCGGTCTCGCGGGCGGCGGCGGAAATAGAGCCACAAGCCCCGATCGCCACAAGCAGCCCAACCTGATCAGAGGCAAAAGCGGCCTGATTTTCACTGAGCAGCCATAGATTGGCCTGAAGTTGGTTTTTTATCTTGCCGTCCTTTGGCATTAGCTCGCTACCCAGCCCTCAAAGGCACGGACATCCTCGCTATGGTCTTTTAATTTATCCAAAAGCCTGCAAAGATGTTGTTTCTCGTCATCATCCAGAATCGAGGTAAATTTATCTGCCTGTTCCATGAATATGGGCTCAATTTCATCATAAAGATCCCTGCCCTCCTGGGTGAACCAAATCAGCGGGCTAGATTTATGGCGCTTGTTGGGCAGTTTGCACAACAGACCGCGTTTTTCCATATCCTTTGCTGCCCGGCTTAGGGTTGATTTTTCATGGTGCACCGTTCCGGCAATATCGCTTAAGGTCATGGGGCCCATATGGGCGATCAGACTTATGATCCGCCATTGCCGGATCGTCAGGCCAAAGCGCTGAACATTATCCTTCACCCCGCCAAACGCCATGAGGTTAGCAACAATAGTCACTACAAAACTGATGTGCTGTGACGGTATCAGGCCTTCGGTCAGGGTCGCTCTGTGCGTTTTGGGTATGGGTATTTCTGTCATGGCTTTTGCTATCGCATGAATTTCGCTTAATTGGAAGCATATCATACTCATATTAATGTGGCATTTGCAACGATTAACCGCTAGATTTATGTTTGCTGATACGATGATTAGGGCCGTAGGGAAGGAAAAACAATGAATGCCAGACTATTTAAAGCCATAATTCTACCGGGGTTGATTTTTCAATCTGTGGTCATTGCCGGCGGTTATGCCACGGGCCGGGAGCTGGTGGAATTCTTCCTCACCAAAGGGCCTTTGGAAGGACTGTTAGGTATTGGCGTTGCCACCATCATATGGAGTGCGGTTTTAGCGCTTAGTTTTGAGCTGTCCCGAATGACGGCAAGCTATGACTATAAAAGCTTCTTTCAACATCTTCTGGGCCGGGGCTGGTTACTGTTCGAAATTTCTTATGCCATGATACTTGTCCTCGTTCTGTCGGTTATTGGCACCGCAGCGGGGGCCATGTTTGCCATTGTAACGGGCCTGCCGTCGCTTACCGGAACCCTGCTGCTGGTTGGGGCTATTGGCTTTCTGACCTTCAAGGGCAGCGCGACCATTGAGAAGGTCTTGGCCGGATGGTCAATGGTGCTTTATCTGGTTTATGCTGCCTTTCTGTTCTGGGGCTTTAAGAAATTCGGGCCGGATATTATCGAGAATTTTACCTTCACCGAAACATCATCGGACTGGTTTGTGGGTGGCATTAAATATGCCTCTTATAATCTGGCGGTGGTGCCAACAATATTATTCTGTGTCAGCCATATTAAAAGCCGCAAAGAAGCCTTCACTGCCGGTATTCTCGGCGGCCTTCTTGCCATCATACCGGGGGTGTTATTTTATCTGGTCATGGTCGGTTTTTATCCTGCCATCCTGACGTCAACTGTGCCGGTCAATGATATCCTCGGCGCCATGCAGATGCCGCTGTTGCTGATCATCTTCAATATTGTGATCTTTGGTACTTTCATTGAAACCGGTACCGCCCTGCTTCATGCGGTGAATGAGAGGATCGCAGGTGTTTACAAAATTAGCGGTAAGAAACTGCCGCGCTATATGCGGCCTGCCGTGGCCCTCGTCCTCATGGTCTTATCCATATTTGTCGGCGAGAAAGTTGGGCTGATTAACCTGATTGCCAATGGTTACGGTATTCTAACCTACGTGTTTCTCGCGGTCTTTATCCTGCCGCTATTCACCATTGGGGTTTACAAAATTATTAAATCTGAACCGGAGCAGCTTTAAAAGTTCCGGCGCTGCCTGCTTAAGCCAAAGCATTTGATATTTCAGGGTCAGCGCCCCCCAGCCATGAGCGCTGTATTTCCGCGCACTGGTCGGTAGGGCCGCCCCGGTGCAAACCACTTTAAGACCTGCCTGCCGGGCCTGCCAGACCAATAAATGATCTTCGCCGAAAGCTGCATCCTCAGAAAAACCGCCAATTCTGGTAAAGCTGTCCTTGCTCA
>JAGLJX010000260.1 GCA_023142175.1 Emcibacter sp. | reverse complement strand
TGTTACGGGATAGCGCGGGTGCACTAGCCGTCGGCGGCGCTTTAAGGATTTACAAGGGTACAGACTTCCAAGATCCTGACCCGTTAATTGAAGCTCTTGAGGGGCAGACAAATGTTAATGCCTTTCGGAATTTTGCCTATGTGGTTTTTGATGACCTGGAACTTGGTGAATATGCCAACCGGATACCAAATTTGACCTTTGAAGTTATCGCGGATTCTGGTGGAGAGGTATTGTTATCCTCAATCATTTCGGATATTTGCACACTATCGCAAGTCCCTTCCTTTGATACCAGTGATCTGGATCAAATGGTTCGTGGCTATATGCTCCCCGGCCCCATGAAATCCCGTTCTGCCATAGAGGAATTGGCACAGATTTATCATTTTGATGTGGTTGAACAGGAAGATAAACTTCTGTTTCGTACTTTGGACAGGGTGTCTGATATATCAATAGGGCCAGATGATCTTGCACAGTCTGCCAAAAAAACCGATAAAATTACTCTGACACGTAGGCATGATATGGAACTGCCCAGAGAAGTCAGCCTGTCTTTCATTGACCCGGACCGAGATTACCAGACCGGGCATCAACGCGCAAAACGATCATATGTGGCAAGTGATATTATACGGCAAAATGCCTATCCCTTGGTAATTTCATCTGATCAGGCAAAATCCGTTACAGAGATACAGCTTGATCTGGCCTGGGCAGGTCGGGAAACGGTGAGCTTTGCCTTACCGTATAAATATGCTGACCTGATACCAGGCGATATTGTTACCCTGACAATTGGGTCTGATACTCAAGATTTTCTACTTCAGGAAACTGAAATAGGATTGCAAGGCATGAATTGTCTGGCGGTGAAATTCTCCAAATCTCTACTGGTGCGTAATAGTGTGGCCGATAGTGGCTCGGTTCCAGCGCAGATAGTAGAGCCATTAGCGGGGAGCCAGTTCCTACCCCTCGATATGCCGACAATTACGGGAGAGAATGTAACATCACCCGTATTTTTTTGGTCGGTGGCGGCGGGAATGGGCAAATGGAACGGAGCAGGCCTTTTCATTTCCAGAGACAACGACCAAACATACACACAGATCGACTTCTCGGCCGCTGATGTCATAAGCGGGGTTGTAGAAAATATTCTTTCCGATGGGCCGACCGCCTATTGGGATGAGGATAATGATTTACTGGTCAGATTGGATAATCCAGACCATAACCTATCCGGAGAGACAACAGATGCCGTACTCAACGGGGCAAATGTCGCTTGGGTCGGTGGCGAGATAATTCAATTCCAGCAGGCCGTTCTTGAAATAGATGGTAGTTATCGTTTGAGCGGACTACTCAGAGGGCGGCGGGGTACAGAAAGGAAAGTCAGTGGACATGGTGCCGCAGAGGTTTTTGTTCTACTGACCCCTGCTACTGTGAACAGTGCCGGAATGAATTTTTCAGATATTGGTCAAATCCACCAATATAAAGCTGTAACATCCGGGGGGCGTGTCGAAGATGCCTCACCCGTAAATCATATTTACGGCGCAGAAGTCCTGAAACCATTTTCCCCGGTTCATGCCCAAGGGGCGCGGGACAGTGTTGGAACATTCACCTTGAAATGGGTCAGACGCAGCCGTGTTGGTGGCGATTGGATGGATAACGCCGATGTTCCGTTAGGCGAGATTTATGAGAAATATGATGTTGAAATTTTAAACGGCAGCACTGTGGTCCGAACGCTGACGTCTGATCTACCAGAAATAACATATCCCGATAGTCTTCAAATAAATGATTTTGGCTCGATACAGACAAATCTTGATGTACGTATCATGCAAATCAGTGATGTGGTTGGCCGTGGCTGGCCCCTAGTAATTAACAATATTTAAAAGGTAGACAAAATGGCTAATCAAACCCCCCGGCTTAACACGCCCTATATTATTTCCACCCAGTCCCAGAAAGAAGTCACCCATAATATGGCACTTAATATGCTAGATGCCTTGGTTCAGTCAGCGGTGGAGACATCGGCCCTGTCAGCACCTCCCGTATCCCCTGTGGAAGGTGGTTTATGGCTGGTGGGTAGTTCAGCTACGGGTGACTGGGCCAGCCATGACAATGAACTTGCTCAATATATCGGTGGGATATGGCAATTCTATCCGGCATTTGAGGGTATGCACATCTGGCTTAAAGATGATGATGTCATCGCACGTTATTTTTCAGGGCTTTGGCAGAAAGGCATCGTTACCGCAGGTAGTGTCAAAATTTCCGGCCAGCAGATTATCGGGCCACAGCAAGCGGCCGTCAGCGATGCGGCAGGTGGCGTTACCATAGATGCCGAAGCGCGCACCGCCCTGAATAATTTACTTGCAGCCTGTCGCACCCATGGATTGATCGCGCCTTAACTAAACAGATCACCCAGTTTTAGGGCCAGTCCCATATCCCCATCAATTTTTAACTTGCCCATCATAAAGGCCATTTGCGGGTTTAAAGAACCGGCAATCAGACCTTCAAAATTATCCTCACTTATGATCAACGTAACATCGGCCTCATTATCATCATTGCTGACAGTGGGCGGCGTCGTCTTACCATCAATAAAAATAGTCCCATCCCCCTGCAGGTCAATCTTGATCGTTTTCCCGTTAGCGTCCATAGACTTAGCTTTATCGCGGATTTCCGTGGTAAGTTCTTCTAGGCTCATTTGTTTTTCCTTTTTTACCAGTGATTTCTGAGTTGTCTTAATGCTTTGAATATTTCCCTTGGTTTGGGATTATCCGAAATTTTTGAATTTTCTTTTTGAAGTTTTTGAATGATTGTCGAATTGGTCAGCCTGAAAAAGCTGTTGATACGCCGCTCTTCACTCATGGTGGTGATATGAGCGTTATGAGGATCCTGCCCCCTTAGTTTTTCCAACATTTCATGGGCCGCCAAATTGCCCGGTTCCCGGTCAAGAGTGAATTCCAGATTATTGACAATATAGTCATGGCCCGGATAAATTCGCGTATTGTCCGCAAGGCCCTCTAATTGGCTTGAAAATGTATCATACAGAATATCAGGGTCGCCGCCATTATGGCAATTGCCCGCCCCGGCATTAAACAGGGTATCTCCACAGAAAAGCGCAGGCTGTTCCGAATTTGACAATAAGCAAAGATGGCTCATGGTATGACCGGGAGTATCCATAGCCCTAAGGGTGACCGTAGTGCCGATTGTGATTGTATCTCCGGCGCGCAGCCCCACATCCACATTACCAATTTTCTCCATCGCCCCATAATGGGCATAGACTTTTGCCCCAGTCTTCTCACGCATATCATCATTACCATCTATGTGATCCCAATGTTCATGAGTATTGAGGATCTTGGTAATTTTCAGGCCCTGACTTGCAGCAGTATCAAGACATTTATCCACGTCAAGAGGGTCAATCACAAGAGCATCGCGAGTTTTCAGGCAGGCTACCAGATAGTGGAAATTCCTGAGAGGATTATCGGCATATATCTGTAAAACGATCATGTTGATATCCTATGAGTTGACAGCATGACCATATTTGGTCGATGGCCCCATGCTGCGAATTTTCTCACGGGTCGTAGTTGGGGTATGGTCATTGTTAAGCGGTACAATCACACAATCTACAACCACATTATTATCTATATCGTTTCTAGCCAGATCGAATGCTGAGGTCAGATTAGTTTCATCAAAAATGGATGCTTTTGAAATATCCATGTCCCAACGCCCGCCTGCCTCGTCCTGCACAAAATAAACATTAAGGCCGCTCCGCAAATCATTAGCGGAAATTACATTTAAAGAAGTGCTCATTATTTGTCCTGATTATTTTAACTGTTTCCAAGTATATGGGGTGGAATCAGCATAAAGCAAGTCGCGCATTACTGCTTGAGAAATTATATTATACGGAAAAATTTAATTAACAAATACGTTCAGATGGCAGGTGCAGGGTTACAGTAGTACCTTTGCCCACAGAACTGATGATAGAAACAGTTCCCTCATGCTTCTCAATAAGCTGTTTGACATATGAAAGACCAAATCCTATTCCCACCGTGGGGTTGGAATAAACGTCTGACAAATGGGTGTCATGACAGAAAACCTTTGCCAACTGCTGAGAGGTCATGCCGGACCCGTCGTCTTCACAACAAATTATATAGCCACCCTCGCTGTTTCGTCTTGCAGTTATGGTTATTTTTCCACCAGTTGGCGTGAATTTAAGGGCATTCTCCAGCAGGCTGTGAATGACTTGCTGCAGACGGGATTTGTCACCAAATAGATTAGGGGGTATCTTGTCAACATTACAAGAAATATCCACGCCACCTTTTTTCGCATCCTCTGATACTTTTTTAAGACATTCCTGGATCATATTTTCAATGGGAAATTTTTCTTCCTGTAGCTCAAACTCTGTTGTTTCCAACTCTTTCAGCTCAAGTAAATTGTCTATTAACTGCAACAGGTCTTTTCCCGCACCAAAAATATCCTGTGCATAATTTTTATATGACTCTTGCCCTATAGGGCCTAACATTTCAGACATGATAATTTCAGAATATCCTAAAATCCCATTGAGAGGTGTTTTAAAATTATGATGCATGGCAGCTAACAGGTTTCTCTTGATCTCCCTTGCCGCCCGATCACGGATATAGGTGTCACTGCTATTTTCCCTTAACACACAAATAAATCTAGAACCGTCATTATCACTACTGAACGGCCTGATGGTCATATCAATATCAAGAACTTTGCCGTCATTGTTTATCCAGGGGCAAAAAAGAACTGCAGCCTGACGGCTAGTGAGGGCATTTTCTATGACATGCCGATTGGGTCTGGATTGTGTTTCCGCCAAAAAGTCATACAGGCTTCGTCCATATATTTCATTCAGCTGATAACCGGTAACCAATTCGAAGTGATGATTAATATCCAGAATTACCGGGGGCTGATTTTCCTGTTCACGGGAAATGATTGCGATAGCGTTGCTGACTTCATGAAAAACACTGTCAAACAAACCGAATTCTTTTTCATGACCCGATCTCGCCAAGATATTCGGATCAGATATTTTTTTCCGCTTCGAAAGCTGGTTATCTAATAAAGAAGCATTCATAGCTCAGAAACCCTACATCCCTATATTTTAAAACACTCCAAATATCATATTTATTTATAATATTTGAGTGTGATTCCTCCTATAGATTCAAATCACTAGATGAATCATCCTATAAATGATTCGCCGAATCAACTAAAAAATTAACCTTTTGTTTACTATGTTGTAAATAATCATGGTTCTCACCCCCTAAATTCAGCAAGGCAGGCCACAATATTGCCTTAAATAAAAAGACATTTTTTTGATAAATTTTAAGGTAAGTTGTTTTAAATAAAAGAAATAATATTAAACCATCATTTTGATATTATTTGTTCAATATGTCATTAACCTGACAAGCTGCCGGCCCAATCAATACAACAAATAAAGTAGGTAAAATAAACAAAATAAGTGGAATTGTCATAGTAGCAGGAAGTTTTCCTGCTTTTTCTTCTGCTATCATCATACGTTCATTTCTAAATTCTGATGATAATACCCTTAGAGAATCCGCAAGTGGCGTACCATATTTCTCCGACTGAATTAACGTGGCAGTAACCGACTGAATTGATGGCAGCGTAACCCGAGTGGAAAGATTTCTCAGAGCCTGCCTGCGTTCCGGCAGAAAGCCAAGTTCGATGGCCGTATAGTTTAATTCATCGGCCAATTCCGGCCCTGTTTGCGCCATTTCTTTAACAACCCGCAGCAGAGCAGAATCAAGCGTAAGTCCCGCCTCTGCACAGATTACCAATAGGTCAAGCATATCGGGCAAAGCTCTTTGCATTGCCAAATTTCTCTTCATAGTAGTGTTTTTCAATATTGTTTCTGGTAGAAAAGAGGCTACCAGAGCCGATCCAATACAGGCTACCGACTTCATAGTTGGTTGCAGATCAAACATCCCCATGCCATATATAAGAACCACAGCCACCGTGCCAATTAATATTGGTAACACCATTTTAAAAAACATAAAATATGCCAAAATATCCTTTGAACGGTATCCGGCCTGTAGTAATTTCAACCGTGTTTTATCGGCTTGTTCATTTTTCACGAGGTTAAATTTATTCGCAATATTTTGTATGACACCCAGATAAGACGATTTCTTCACTGTTGCCCTACGTTTGGTAGGTGCCGTATATCCCCGCTTCAGGTCTTGCCTGCGATCCTGTAAATGCTTAACCCTGCCGTGCATAGGGTCTTTAATAATGCCACTGCTCCAGATTGCAAGCACCACTAGAAAAGCAGACATAGCCGCTAATGCTGTTATGACATCCTCTATTGTAATGCCATCGGGCAAAAAAGCTTCCATAACTCAGACCTCGAAATTTATCATTTTTGCCAAAATACCCCCGCCAATAGACAGCCATATTCCTGCGCCTATCAAAGCGATTTGCCCCTTTGGATTAGTGAATAGAACAGATATATATTCATAATTCATCACCGAAAGCAGTGCACACATGAGAAAAGGCAACGAGCCAATGATGTATGCACTAGCCTTGCCTTCCGACACCATAGCTCTAATTTTGAGCTTCAGTCTTGAGCGTGCTCTAAGAATTTCTGACAGATTGACTAATGTCTCTGTAAGGTTACCGCCCGTCTCTTGTTGTACAGACAAACTGATAACAAAAAATTTAAAATCTGGCGTATCCAAGCGTTTTGCTGTTGCCCATAAGGATTCATCCATTGTCATACCCAATTTGATTTCATCCGTTATCTTGCCAAATTCGGTGGATATAGGATCCTGCATTTCACGGGCTACTGCATAAATTGATTCCGTTATAGGCAAGCCTGCGCGCAATCCTCTTACAATAAGGTCTATCGCCTCTGGGAATTGTGCTGTAAATTTTTTCAACCTTCTGCTGATCGTAAAGTTAATGAAGGCATGTGGAATATATAACCCGAAAAATATCCCCAGTGCCATGGCGGGTGGCAGAGTTGAGAACATAAAAACTCTGGCAATAACCACACCAATCACAGAAACTAACAGCGTAGCTAAAATATACTTCTTGAAAGTGATATCCTTGCCAGTCTTATCCAAACGTTGCCTCATTTCTTCAGGCTTGGGAATAAGTCGGTCTAACAGGGAGTTTTCTTTTTTCACAAACAGAGCTTTTTTGGCCTGTTCCTTCGAGAGATTTTTACCACTTCCATGGCGAGATTTTACCTTATCCAGCCTATCATGAATAATTTTTCTATTATTATCCAATAAACCAGTAGCGAGCGCAATTATGCCCAGCAGGATGAGAACACAGATAAAAATGCCTATGATGACTATATCGGGGTTAGTAACGTCCATGATATTCCTATAAGGCCTCCATCAGTGCTTTGTCCAAACCAAAATAGGATGCTTTTTCCATAAAGTAAGGACGAACCCCCGTTGATTTAAACCGGCCAAGCAGTTTTCCGTCCGCATCTTCTCCGGTAAATTCATAAATAAATAAGTCCTGCGTCGTGATAATATCACCTTCCATGCCAACGATCTCAGTAATCGAAGCCACACGACGACCACCATCCCGCATACGGGAAACCTGAACCACAAGATCAACAGCACTGGCTATCTGTTCCCGGATAGCTTTCTGCGGCAATTTCAAATCGGCCATGCCGATCATATTTTCCATACGGGTCAGAGCTTCACGCGGGTTATTGGCATGAAGTGTACACATGGAGCCATCATGGCCCGTATTCATGGCCTGAAGCACGTCAAAAGCCTCAGCACCACGCACCTCCCCAAGAATAATACGGTCGGGGCGCATACGCAGAGAGTTCTTCACCAGATCGCGCATACTGATCTCACCCTTGCCTTCCAAGTTGGCAGGGCGTGTTTCCAGTCTTACCACATGGGGCTGCTGCATTTGCAGTTCGGCAGTATCTTCAATAGTCACCACACGTTCGCCGACATCAATCATACGTGACATGGCATTAAGCATAGTCGTTTTACCCGAACCAGTACCACCAGAAATAAGAATATTTAATCGACTGGCCGATGCAATCTTCAATACCGTCCCCATTTGATGAGACATACTTTCCCAATCGATCATATGGTCTAGCGTAATTTTTTGCTTGGCAAACTTACGAATGGAAATGGATGCGCCATCCAAGGCCAGCGGTGGAATAATTATATTCACACGACTTCCGTCCGCCAGACGCGCATCGCAGAGCGGCGTAGATTCATCAACCCGACGGCCCACAGCGGTCACAATCCGGGTACAGATATTCATCAGATGGTTATTATCCCGGAAAGTTACATCTGAAAGCTTTAATTTGCCGCCACGTTCAATGTAGACCTGTTTCGGGCCATTGACCAAAATTTCGGTTATTTCTTCATCACTCAGGAGTGGCTCCAGAGGCCCCAGCCCTAACATATCGTGGAGCAACATATTAACCAGATCACGCTGCTCACGCAGGTTCAAATTGATTTTTTCCTGAGACATCAATTCATTGACGGCTTCACTTACCTGTTCCGCAAGCTCGGACCGGTCCATTTCACCGGCCGCAGAGGCATCAATATATTCAAGTAACAGGGGCTGCAGGCGGTCTTTGGCATCCATGATGCTATTTTGACTAACCTGCTGTTTTTGTTCATTAGTTTGCTTTTGAGCTTTTTTACGTTTACGAACAACGTTAACTTTCTCATCAGCCTTGCTATCGTCCTTGCTAATATCAGCTGATAAAATATCATTCAGAAGTACGGTGATAAGGTCTCGCCGTTCCAGATCATTTAACTGTATCCGATGGCGAACTGTTTCTTCATCTATGATGCTTTCAATAGAATTGGTAAGTTCAGAATGTTCCATTTCCTTGGCTTGAGCAGGGTTAATCTTTTCAAGCAGAACACTTTCTATGAGCTCATAAGCCCTATCAACTACACCCGCATCCGAAGCTACAACACTATCTACTGAATCCTTAACCGCATTAGGCACACCGTGACTTGAAACAAGCTGCCCCTTGCCAAAGCTGCCCGGTTTGCGAACTTTCTTTGCAACTAGGGTAGATTTGCCTTCAAGGTGTGTTTTTTTTCCAAATGCTGGTTTCATATTCTCTCACGATTTTACTATGTAAAATTTTTTCTGGATCCAGGGTTTTCTTTAATTCTTTGATCCAGCGGTCATTTTCTTCCAAAAAGATTCTTTTGATCCTTCCGATTTATCTCCGGTAATATCTGAACTTATTGCCTTTATGGTTTTTACAATTTTGCTTAATTTCGCAACCTGAGGCAGGGGCTTTCCTGCCCGTGAAACTTGAACCATCAGTTTCGGGTCAAAAGGAATTTCCCAATCAGCGGCACGTTCTATGGAAGCTTCAAAATCTTTTTTGTCCACTTCCACCATCCCGGCACCTGCAACTTTATTCAGGACAATCTTAACCTTTGTCTCGGGTGCTACGGTACTGCATAATGACAAAAAGCGAATGACATCACGTGCTGAGGCCAAAGTCAGGTCAGATACCAATATAATCTCATCGGCTTCTGATAACATCAGCGGATATTCTGCTGCCATATTTCGCGGAAGATCCATAACTACATAATTAAAATTATGCTTCAGTTCCGATAGCAAATGGCTCATTGCAGATGGATCGGTATAGGTAGGATCATTCAAAGAGGCTTCAGACCCCAAAATCGATAAATTTTCACTTTGACGAATCATGGCCCGTTCAATGAACAACCCGTCAATCCGACTTGGGTTTTCCAGAGCATCACAAAGTCCGCGGCCCGGTTCCAAATCAAATGTCAATGCATCTGTACCGAAATAAATATCCATATCAAGGATTGCCGTATTTCTTTTCATATCATTGGCTATGATCCAGGCACAGCTGCTGGCCAGAATACTAGCGCCGACACCACCTCTCATACCAACTACAGCGATCAACTTGTCTGTTTCATTCTCCACTACCTGCGCTTCTGGTTCCACTGCCATACGCAGTGTATTTTCTGCAACGAGAATGCATTCTCTTATCTGCTCTGTCGTCACGGGCTTGACAAGATATTCCTGAACACCGGAATTAATCAGTTCACGATATAGGGAAACGTCATTTTTCTTGCCAATGGCAATCACCATCGTGCCCGGTTCGCAAACCTCTGCAAGAGCATTCATATCTTCCATAGGTTCTTTGGATTTTGATAAATCCACAAACAAAAACTTTGGTGGGGTGGCAGTGCCCAACGTTCTGATAGCATTTTCAATGCCGCCCTTTTTAATCAAAGACGGTGCCCATTCCCGTTCATTCAGAACAGGTATCAATGCCTGTGTTGTCTCATCATCACAGACATAGGCTTCGAATTCGTCTTCAACAGTTTCTGTAGTTTTCAACAGTGATGCGATACTCATGGTCTATTCCTGTTATTTGCTTTTTTTCTTGCTATTTTTGGACAATTTAGTCTGTGGTTTTGCCCTAAATGTATGTACGGCCTTTGCAGAATTTTCTGTGTCTGGTGCACCATTAGCTGCGCCGACAATCAAATCACGCGGGTTAGCAACCATTAGTCCCAGATTAGCCTGATTTGCACAGCCCATTTCCTGCAAACCAGCATTTCCGTAATTGCCCGTGGATGGCTGTGACCAGTTCCCGCAGGTCGGCGGTGTCACCACATAGCGTGATATCAGGAAACGGGCCTGATTAGCCATGGGGCTCATGCCGTAAGGAGTAACCTCAGAGGATAGATGTAATCCGCGCTCTTTAAGGTGCTTTGACATGAAGGCCATTCTTTTCTGGCTTATTTCAGACAGGCTGCCATTTCTATTCAGCGGAAAATCCAAACTCAGCTCATCACCAAACGACACGTTGCTTCTCATCATAAACATGTCGAGCTGCTTGATGCTTTCGTTGGTCAGTTCTGAGCTTCCGGCTACAAAAGTGACCATAAATGGGATTTTGATCATTTGCACTTCATTACGCTTCTGATTGTCACCATCAGCGTAATTGGCGGCTCCACTACAGCTGACAAGCATCAAACATGCCAGAGCAGAAATAATTCCCGAAATATTACTCATTTTTTTTCTTTTCAATATTTTTTTCATTATCTTTTCTCCCTAGTCCAGAATGAAACCAGCTGCGCTTTTCAGCTTATGACCATTACTGCCCTGTACAGGCTCTGGCATATTAGGTTTTTTGGTCGCATATGACTGTCCTTTGACGTAACGATCATAATCATTCGGTACGATGAACCCATCAGTAGGCAAGGGCATGGTTCCGCCATTATGAGGCCGCACAATGTAAGGTGTCACTATGACAACTAGCTCAGTTTCCTGACGCCTAAATTCACTTGAGCGGAACAAGGCTCCCAAGATTGGGATATCACCTAGCCAAGGAAATTTCTCCAAATCATGACTGACACTATTTTGCAGAAGCCCGGCTATGGCAAAACTTTGGCCACTGCCCAGTTCAACAGTGGTTTCAACCCGTCTGGTGCTTAGAGCCGGAATATTAAAGCCCTGCAATGTAACAGCACCGTTAGCAGACAGTTGGCTGACTTCCGGTTTAATACGCATATTAATACGGCCATTACTCAGAACCACAGGCGTGAACTCCAGAGAAACACCAAATTCCTTAAATTCAATAACGACCTCACCATCATCAATAGTTGGTGTGGGAAATTCGCCACCAGCAAGGAAATAAGCTGGCTCACCAGACTGTGTTGTCAAATTGGGTTCTGCAAGAATGGAAAGAACACCTTCCGTCTCCAGTGCATCTATGATGAAATTAATATCAAAATTTCCAGCTTTAAACCCACCAAACAAACTATTGATGCCACGCCCCTGAACAGCAAACTCTTTAATCAAACCATTAGCACCAGGAACCATATTAACGACATTGGTCCCCTGAACCATACCTATGGCAGTGCTGCCACTGGCAAAAAGATTCTCCCAGTTAAATCCAAGCTTCTTTCTTGTATCCCTACCTATTTCCGCGATCCTGACGCGCAAATTCACCTGAACGGGCGTTGCAATCTGAATTTTGTTTATAATGGTGCTTTTTTTGCCAATAAATTCTTCCGCCATACTGCGGGCAATATCTGCTTCCTCCGCGTTATCCACATGACCTGTCATGACCAATAAGCCTTCATAGGACTTGATCTGAATGTTAGCATCTGGAATCACGTGGTTGAGTGCCACCTCAAGGCTGCCGAGATTATGATTAACCGAGATGATACCCTCATAAATCACCCGGTCATCATCCGTCAGCGCATAAAGATTGGTTTCTCCTTGGGCCTTACCAAAAATATAAACCATTGTTGGTGACTTAATTTGCAAGTCCGCAACACTAGAATTGGCTATAAAGACATTATTAACGGGCTCTTTAAACCTGATTAGAGTGCCTTTACCAACTTCAATATTTTGTTGATCCGCACCATAAGCCATATTGATCGTCATGGTAAATGACATAATAGGCAGGACTAGCGCAATGACGGCCAAGCTCCTTAGCCCTTTACCAAAGGCGTAATATGCAATTTTTGCCAGTTTTTTTATCATTGGTATTTTTCCTCTGATTCTTCAGCACTATCATCATCTTCCCCTGAATTCTGTGCTTGCTTCAGTAATTTATTAAAATCAATAGAATTGCTTTTTGCTTTTTTCAAACTACCCCGGAAAATTTTAACAGTACTGACCTTGCCTGAATTTTCTGATCCCGAAAGCTGTTTGCTTATTTCACTGTCCCAAGTCAAACTCGGACGATCGGTAGCAACCTGTTTAGGCTCTCCACCCTGTTGCGCTTGTTCGCTCTCTACAACACCAATGCTTCTTAAAATTAAGCTCAACTCACCCATACTTTTAATGAGCGATACCTTTTCTGCCTCTTTCGGAGTTACTTCCAAAGTCGCAGTCTGCCCAATTAAAGGCGTATGTGTCGGATTAGAAACGCTTTGGTTAATCGCGAGTACACGAACATCTCTGATAACTGTTTCACTAAGACGGGCCTTGTCACGATCTTTGCTTTTTATTTTAACTTGGTGCGTCAACAGAATGTCAACTCGATCACCCGGAAATACAAATCCGGCATTCCCCGTAGTCGGAGAAATACGGATCGAGATCGCACGCTTGCCCACAGGTAGAACTGCAGCCATAAACCCTCTGCTTCCGGGCTTCACCAGACGATTATCTAATATAGGCTCCCCTGCGGCAATGGTGCTTATTGCTACAGAACCCGCAAAAGTTGCCGCTGAAAAGCCAGAGCTCTGCTTGATATATTTTAAATGGACTGTCTCATCCGGCCAGGATTGCCAGACCATATCCTCAGCCTTTACAAAATGACCAACAGGCATATCAATTGCTGATACTAGGACTTTTAATCTGGAGTCCACAATCTTGACAACCGTTTCCGTCCCCCCATCCCCTGGTGTACCGACTAGATTTCTGGCGAGCATGGCCGTTACGCCAGCCAGTAAAAGGGCTATCCCAATAAGTACGATGCTTCTTATATTTATATTCATTATTATATCCTTTTTTTACGTCCCTTATACTGCCCAGTTCTCAAATGTGGTAAATAACTGAAAAGCCACATAAAGTCCGCCGATAGCTATTCCTACACCATACGGAACCGCATCCTCCTCCTCTTTTTGCACGGAGAAGTTTATATTTACTGAAGATTTATAATATTTTGACGCTTTTATACGATTTTTGACTATAATTGCCGCCGCAAAAGCCCCCCCCACCAAAGACGTAATAAATAAATAGTTTACAATATGGGCCGCCCCCGCCCAAAGAGCGACAGCTGGAATAAACTTTACATCCCCCCCACCCATTACATTAAGGGCAAACAAGCCGACGCAAACTACAAATATAATAATGCTAATCCCGAGCGAAATCAATACATCCTGTACTGGCAATCCATGACCATCCAAATATATTGCAAAAAGGTAAATCGGGTATAATAGGACCGTAGCGATGCATAACCTGTTGGACAGGGTAAGACTTGCCAGATCCGAATAAACAGCTCGGCCCATAAGTAAAGAAAAAAATATAAGTAATAATATAGTTAACAAAACCATGGTTCCCATCTGTACAGTTTTTTATCTAACTATTAAATATACACAAAAGATATTTTCGTTATTAACCATATTGAAAATTTTGTGAAAAATCAAGTAGGTAGTGCATTTTATCCACTCTATTTAAAGTTGGCCATATCTATATGAAATTTAAAAACTTGAAGATGGGCTGATTAATCATATCCGTGCTATCAGGGCGACAGCTATTTTTCACTTGAAGTGGAATTTGATACTTTGGCAGCGGTAGTATTAAATGAAGATTGTAATGTATTACCCAATGTTGTCACGGCCCCAACAATAGCAATCGAAATCAAAGCGGCTATAAGGGCGTATTCTATTGATGTCGCACCGAACTTATTTTCAATAATATTATTTTTATTATTTTTATCCATTATCATTGCCTCGGTCCAAATGATTAATAGAGGTTTTGGAATGTTTTCCAAAACCTCTATTAAAATGTAACGATCTTATGGAGTAGGAGCAGTACCCAAGTTACCCGCTACGTCTGTAAAGGTCTGATTCAGTCCATTACCTACTGCTGATACAGCTCCAATAATTGCTACAGCAATCAGTGCGGCAATCAGACCATATTCAATAGCCGTCGCGCCTTTTTCTGATTTACGTAGTTTAATAAATAATTGTCTCATTTCTAAATCTCCTAAATGTTGTGCCGAAGTAAAAAGTTACCCAAATTATCACTCAAAGTCAAATTTGAGGGTACAAACATGACGGACAGATATGAAGAAATAGTTAATTAATTATAGAAATTCTTTTTTAATTACATATAGTTATAGCATAAATATTTAGAAATTTTTAACTAAATCTTTTTCCAAGCGCTGGATGCAATTCGTCTTAAATTTAATTAAAATAATAAGTATCCCCACAGGAAAGTCCCGTTAAGCTTGTAAACAAAAGAAGAAACAAGGACTTCGGCATATTTAGGAGGGGTCATGATTACTGAGTGTAAGCACTAAATGAGTGGCATATCCCTGCGAAACATGAACAGAAATATCGCCCCCAATCATATAAGCCAACCGTTGAGCAATGGACAGGCCATAGCCGGAAGATATCTCAGGCTCATACTTTAATGCACCACTTGAGGTCATAATTTTTTGCTCTTTCGCCTCATTACTATGCCGATAGAATATTTTTTTTGCGTCTTTTTCGTCTATTTTTGGACCGAGAAGAGGTAACTCAACCCTAACTTGGGCATTACTATTAATAAGGACTGAGGGACAGACCGTCTCCCCGCCAGTAGCTCTCTTGATTATGCTCGCCAACATTTTAGTCAAACATAGCTCAACACTCTGCTTGTCATTATACAGAATGACATCAATATTATTGTCATTATCCAGCAAGGTGACATCATTCTCTATTGCCATAGCTT
The DNA here is from genome assembly GCA_023142175.1 of Emcibacter sp. Next base: position 2,357 of record JAGLJX010000260.1, on the reverse strand, counting down.
CAACATTTTCCTGACAATTCCTCAAAACTGATTTAAGGGAGAATGATTCAGGATTAATCTGCATCAGTCCCGCATTAAGTTTGGCGGAGTCCAGAACGTCATTGACGCCTTCCTTCAATTGCACGGCAGCGGTCAGGATATTTTTGATGTTTTGATGATACTTCTTATTCACTGGTCCCCATGTTTCCATATCGATCATTTCTGAGAACCCGATAATGGCATTCAAAGGTGTCCTGAATTCGTGAGACAGGTTTTGAAGCAGTTCTTCAGCCACTTCCTCGTTACTGGCGTCCTGCTCGGCTTTCTCTTGCTCCAGTGCGGCTTGTGTGGGCATATCCTGTGAAACAGCTTTTAAAGCCTGACTGGTAATATACTCTTCCAAAGACTCTTCCTGGTGACCAGAATTCTTTTCTGTGCCTAGTGCAGAGTCTATAAGCGGCTGCGTGATGGATAACTGTTCATCGCTTGTCTGCGAACAGGCACTACCCCGAAATCCTGCGAAGCGACCGGTATGAATGTCGAATATGGCAATGGCACTTATGTACCAAAGGTTTTTCTCCTCATTTTGTGAGGAGATGTAAAAAGGCACATTCCGAAAGGAAGACCGGTGTTCGAACAGGGATTCGAACGAGCTTCCTGCTTGGTCAACATCACTGCCAGTGTCCGGCACTTTGCAAAGAGAAATAAAATCCTCTCCGATAAGGGATGGCGCACTACGGCCAAATACAATGAATGCTTCATCAGAGATAAAACTGATAAGGCCCGTTCTATCCACTTCCCAGAACCAGTCGGCAACGGTTCTGGCAAATTCGCGCTGCCTGTTGGTTTCCTGTCGCGCCTTCTGAACCTGTTGCCAGATATCATCATCCATTTCCACAGACGTTTCCGTCATATGAATTGTACTGTCCTGTTGGCTCGACCTTTCTTGCTGTCGCGGGCTGTCGGGCAGCGCGGCGTCATTAGCGGCTATTTCCCGGGAAAAAATATTACCGCTATCCTTGCTGGGCTTATCAAGAGGATGAAGGTGGCCTGCCATTACAGTATCAAAAGGGTTGTCTTTTATTATTTCTTCCGACTTTTGTGTGGTTGAACGTTCAGTTGCACTATCGCTGTTCTCCTGTATGGCCGGAAAGGGCGCGGGAACAACACGGGAAAGCTTCGCAATTGATTTACGGGCTTCTTCCGCAGCAGCGAGGGGATTAGCCAAAGGCTGCTCAGGGTAGCTTTTGTGCATTTTCTGCGCACGTAACAGCTCAAGAATATTTGCCGTTGTTTCCTCATCCATATCCGGGACAGCGTCTTCGGCAAGCTTGTCCAGTTCATTCAAACTATATTTCAATTTTGAACTCTCTGACGATTCATGGGCTTTTTCCAGCTCATTACGAACCAGCGGCGATAATCCAAAGCGTCGCGAAATATGAATTCTGTGGGCTTCGGTACCATAACGGATAATATGAATCAGTTTTTCATCGGGCAGGTTTGCTTTCTCAAGCAACGGTCCGGATACCTCCACCACATCTTCACACATAATATTAATGAGTTCATCCGGTGGGCTAGTCAATTCATAGAGAGCTGTGGCGATTTCCTGACGGGCAGATAATTCCACCTGATCCAGAAGTTCTTTTAATATTTCTGTTAACATCCGTATCTGAACAGCGGACGCCATTGGCCTTCCCTGTAGAAAAAGATCACTGATATGTGAAAACAACAAAGTTCTGCTACGTTCAGAACCGTCCTGCGCTAGCGCAATCAGGTTGCGAATCCTGTCGTCAAACTGGGCTTTTTTCTGCACTTTAAATCTATTCCCAACCTACAAAAACATAGTTTTGAGGACCACTATCATTCTACATTTTAACTCATTAAAAAATAAAAACGCTCCTACTGAAAAGATAGCTTTTTTTTCCGTCAAAAGCCAGTTAAAAGATTGCCTAGACCATAGGGCTCAACTGTATATTTCACAGCGCATCACATAAATGTGTATTTTATTGTGTAAATTAGTTGATTTATAATATAATCTGTCACAGTTAAGATATTTTCTTTCGAAATATTTGGTTTGGGAAATTAACCTCTTAACGGGTGAAAAATAAAAATTAGAATAGCAAGCGTCAAGGATAAAGACCGTATGCATCGTGTAAAACTGGATGATATTGATTGTCGGATTTTGGAAAATCTCCAGAATGATGGTCGAATTAGTAATGTTGATTTAGCAGAAAATGTGGGGATTACGGCACCGCCTTGCCTGAGAAGGGTTCGGGCCTTGGAAGAAGCTGGCTATATCCGCGGCTATCATGCGGACCTAGATGCAGAATCCATGGGATTTGGTTTGACGGTTTTTGCCATGGTTGGCCTGCATAGTC
>JAGLJX010000026.1 GCA_023142175.1 Emcibacter sp. | reverse complement strand
GCCGGATTGATAACATTGCAATCCAGATGACTTGATAGGGAAATACCCCTAAAATATGAGACATTGGTTTAATAAAGAAAGAGGATAATTAGATGTTAATCACAACCACAGAAAATATTGCCCAGAAAAATATCATTGAAACCCTCGGTATCGTCCGGGGCAGTACCGTACAATCCAAGCATATTGGGCGTGATATTATGGCGGGCCTGAAGACTATTGTCGGCGGCGAATTGCGCGGCTATACCGAACTATTGGAAGATGCCCGTGAGCAGGCCATGCTACGGATGGAAGAAAATGCATATGCCATTGGGGCTGACGCTGTGGTAAATGTGCGTTTCACAACATCCACGATTGCGGCCACTGCCTCTGAAATACTGGCTTTCGGCACGGCTGTTCGGCTGGAATAATATCTTTGCTGCGGGGGGATATTTTGCCCCAATATTTCCCTGTTCTTGCAACGATAAATATATGCTGTAATCCTTGCTATAAGGGATTAGATTTAGTATAAAAACACCATAAGTTTTACGGTGATCTTCCTTGCGGAAAATTGCTGGAAAAAACATTGATTTTAGTATTTTATAAGGGGCCAATTCATTGACCGACAACAGTCTTCCTGATCTTCCTGAAACAGGTATTTCATCCATCACTATTGAAGAGGAAATGAAGACCTCTTACCTCGATTATGCCATGAGCGTGATCGTATCCCGTGCACTTCCCGATGTTCGTGATGGCCTGAAGCCGGTCCACCGTCGCATCCTTTATTCCATGTATGAGAATAACTATGACTGGACCAAGCCCTACCGCAAATCTGCGCGTATTGTCGGTGATGTCATGGGTAAATATCACCCTCATGGTGACAGCGCCATCTACGAAGCTATGGTTCGTATGTCGCAGCCCTTCGCCCTGCGTCTTCCGCTCATTGATGGTCAGGGTAACTTCGGTTCCATGGACGGTGATAAGGCCGCCGCCATGCGTTATACGGAAGCCCGTATGGATAAGGCCGCTGGGGGACTGTTAGAAGATATTGACAAGGATACGGTTAATTTTCAGGCCAACTATGATGAATCCGAATCTGAGCCAATGGTATTGCCTGCCCGTTTCCCCAACCTGTTGATCAATGGTGCCGGTGGTATCGCGGTCGGCATGGCCACCAACATTCCACCCCATAATCTGGGGGAGGTATTGGATGCCTGTTGTGCGTTTGTGGATAATCCAGAGATTACACTGGAAGAACTGGTGGAAATCGTGCCGGGGCCGGACTTTCCAACGGGTGGTCTGATCATGGGCACCGCCGGGGCGCGATCTGCGGAGATGACCGGGCGTGGCTCGATCATCATGCGCGGTAAAACTCATTTTGAAGAAATCCGTCAAAACCGCGAAGCTATTATCATTACCGAAGTACCCTATCAGGTCAATAAAGCTCGCATGATTGAGCAGATTGCTGATCTGGTGCGTAATAAGAAGATTGAGGGAATTTCCGATATTCGTGATGAATCCGATCGGACTGGCGTGCGGGTCGTGGTGGAATTAAAACGTGATGCAGTTTCCGATGTGGTTCTGAACCAGCTGTTCCGCTATTCCCCTTTGCAGACCAGTTTTGGTGCCAATGTTCTGGCCCTCAATGGTGGTCGGCCAGAGGTTATGAACCTGCATAATATCATTCAATATTTCATAAAGTTTCGTGAAGAGGTCATTACCCGTCGTACTAAATACAAGCTGAGCAAGGCCCGAGACAGGGCGCATATGTTGGTTGGTCTGGTGATTGCGGTTAACAATCTGGATAAGATTGTTGCAATGATCCGTAGCGCACCAAACCCTGCGGAAGCCCGTGAAAAATTGATGGGGCAAGGCTGGGATGCGGTTGATGTTCAGGGCTATATTGAGCTGATTAACGAGCCGGGACGAGAAGTTGTTGACGGTAAATACCGTCTTTCCGAAAAACAGGTTCGGGCTATTCTGGAATTGAAGCTTCATCGCCTGACAGCACTTGGTCGGGATGACATTGGCAAGGAGTTGAAATCTCTTTCTGTGGAAATTGAAGATTATATTGATATTCTACGCAGTCGGGAGCGTCTGTTCGGTATTATGCGGACAGAGTTTGTGGAATACCGCGAAGCCTTTGCTACGCCTCGTCGGTCTGAATTCGCCCTCGATGCCTTTGGTTTTGAGGATGAAGACCTGATTCAGCGCGAAGACATGGTGGTAACAGTTACCAATACCGGATATATCAAACGGGTTCCCCTGACTACATATCGTGCCCAACGGCGCGGTGGCAAGGGTAGGTCTGGCATGAGCACAAAGGAAGAGGATTTCCTCCGCAGTGTATTTGTGTCCAATACCCATGTGCCCATATTGTTTTTCAGCAACTTTGGTCAGGTTTATAAACTGAAAGTATGGAAGCTGCCTATTGGCTCGCCCACCTCAAAAGGTAAAGCCCTGATCAATATTCTACCCCTACAGCAGGGCGAAAATATCTCCACTATTCTACCTCTGCCGGAGGATGAGGATAGCTGGGCCGAATTGCATGCTATCTTTGCGACTAAAAAAGGCAATGTGCGGCGTAATCTATTGTCCGACTTCTCCAACGTGCGGGCTAATGGCAAGATCGCCATTCGTCTGTCAGAAGGGGACAGCCTGATCGGGGTTGCGGCCTGTGCCGAGGAAGATGACGTCCTGATGGCAGCTAAAGACGGAAAATGTATTCGGTTTGCCGCAACGGCGGTGCGGTTGTTTAAAGGCCGGAATTCTGATGGGGTGCGCGGCATTCGCCTTGCCGATGGTGATGAGGTTGTGTCTATGTCTATTCTGCATAATGTTGAGGCAAGCACGGAAGAACGCAGTGCTTATCTTAAATATGTGGCGGCAGGACGGCGCGGCGATAATCCTGAGGTCCCTGAATGTCTGACGACAGAGCGTATAGAGTATCTGGCCGAAAATGAGCAATTCATCCTTAGCATAACGGTTAATGGTTTTGGTAAGCGAACGTCTGCTTATGATTACCGCGTTATCGGGCGTGGCGGGAAGGGTATGATCAATATTGAAACATCGGAACGTAATGGCTCCGTGATTGCGGCATTCCCCATCAATGATATGGATCAGTTGATGATGGTAACCGATCAGGGCCGGCTAATCCGTGTTCCGGTTGGTGATGTCAGGGTTGCGGGCAGAAATACGCAGGGCGTAACCCTGTTTAAGGTTGGCGACAAGGAACAGATTGTATCTGTTGAACGTGTACAGGAACCTGAATCAGATGATGATGAAGGGGAAGAAGTAGAAACTGAAACTGATACTTCAGAGGAGTGATATTTTATGACTGTGAAAAAACGCATAGGATTATATCCTGGTACTTTTGATCCGGTAACGCTAGGGCATATAGATATCATTTCGCGAAGTGCGAAACTGGTTGATCACCTGATACTGGGTATATCAACAAATCCGTCAAAGTCGGCGTTGTTTGATTTGGATGAGCGCGTGGAAATGGTGCGCCGTGAAACGGCCTTCATTGAGCGCGATACTGGTGTCACTGTAGAAGTCAGGTCATTTAGCACACTACTTATGACCTTTGCCGAGGAAATAGGAGCGAACGCCATTATCCGTGGATTGCGGGCGGTATCGGACTTTGAATATGAGTTTCAGATGACGGCCATGAATTATAAACTGAATTCTGAAATTGAAACGATTTTCCTGATGGCAGATCCATCCCTGCAGGCGATTGCATCGCGTCTGGTTAAGGAAATAGCGCGTTTTGATGGTGATATTTCAGCCTTTGTTCCGGAAAGCGTTAAAGAAGAAGTTATTGAGAAGTTGAAAAAATAAACATGGAAAGAATAATGAAAATAGTTCTAAAAGCTTTTATTGCCTTATTTCTGGTGGGCAATGTGGCCCATAATATGGCATCAGCAGCTGATCTTGAAAATACCATCTATCTGGACTTGAAAGATGGTCGGGTGACTATCGAGATGTATCCTGATGTGGCTCCAAAGCATGTGACCCGTATCAAGGAACTTGTACGGCAGGGTTTTTACGATGGCCTGACGTGGCATCGGGTAATACCGGGATTTATGGCACAGGGCGGTGATCCAGCGGGAAATGGCACCGGCGGCAGTGGTCAAAATATCGAGGCTGAATTTTCAGAGCTCACTCACCTTAAAGGCACATTATCAATGGCCCGTTCTAATGATGCCAACAGTGCGGACAGCCAATTTTTCATCGTTCTGGATGTGAGTAATCACCTTGACGGCAAATATACCATATGGGGCCGGGTTATTGGCGGCATGAAATATGTTGACCATATCAAAGAAGGCATCGTGCCTGAATTGCAGGATCCGGATAAAATTATCAAAATGCAGGTTGCTGCAGATACAGACTTAAAGGAATAATCACTATGGACTTGGAAAATACTCTTTATCTTGATCTAAAAGATGGTCGGGTAACAATTGAATTATACCCGGATGTGGCACCAAAACATGTGGCACGTATTAAGGAACTCGCGCGGGACGAATTTTATGACGGCTTGAAATTCCATCGGGTGATACCGGGTTTCATGGCTCAGGGCGGCGATCCCAAAGGAAATGGTACTGGCGGTAGTGGTCAGAATATTCCTGCGGAGTTTTCTGATAAACCACATATGCGCGGCACATGTTCCATGGCCCGTTCCGCCATGCCCGATAGCGCAGACAGCCAGTTTTTTATCTGTTTTGACGCGGCCCCACATCTTGACGGGCAATATTCCGTATGGGGACAGGTTACCGAGGGCATGGAACTTGTTGATGCCTTAAACCCCGGAGAAGGCGGCGCGAACCCGGATGAAATCATCAAGATGCAGGTCGCTGCCGACTCAGAATGAAAGTAGACCTTTTTGATTTTGAGCTCCCTAGGGAGCTTATTGCCCTCCGCCCCGCTCTAACCAGAGACGGGGCGCGGTTTCTTGTGGTCAAGGGTGATGAGCGGCAGGATAGGCAAGTCACCGACTTGGACAATTATCTGGAAGCCGGTGACGTGCTTGTCTTCAATGATACGCGGGTCATTCCGGCACGGCTTACGGGTAAGCGCCGGGATGCGAAGATCGAAGTCACTCTTCATATGAATGATGGCGATGGCCTGTGGAAAGCCTTTGCCCGTCCCGCCAAGAAATTAAAGGTGGATGATGTCATTGTCTTTACCGGTGGCCTTACCGCAACGGTTACCCGCAAGGGTGAGGCGGGCGAGGTATCGCTGCAGTTTAATTATGCGGGAGATGATCTTCGGGCGGCTCTTGAAGTGGCAGGGGTTATGCCGCTTCCGCCCTATATCGCGTCACAGCGTCCGGTGGACGAAAAGGATCTGACGGATTACCAAACCATATATAGCAGACGCGAAGGGGCCGTTGCCGCCCCAACGGCGGGGCTTCATTTTACGGACAGACTTCTGGAAAGCCTGTCGGTAAAGGGCGTGAAATCCGTTCATGTGACCCTTCATGTGGGTGCCGGAACTTTTCTTCCTGTTAAGGTGGAGGATACCCGCGACCATAAGATGCATTCTGAATGGGGTGAGATTGACGAACAGGCCGCAAAAATCATTAATGATGCCCATGATCAGGGACACAGGGTAATTGCGGTTGGCACGACATCTCTGCGGCTGCTGGAATCTGCGGCGGATGAGACGGGCAGGGTACTTGCCTATAGCGATTCTACTGATATTTTTATCACACCGGGATATAAGTTTCGGGCTGTGGATATATTGATGACTAATTTTCATCTGCCTAAATCAACTTTATTTATGTTGGTGAGTGCCTTTGCGGGATCT
>JAGLJX010000259.1 GCA_023142175.1 Emcibacter sp. | reverse complement strand
CAATGTCGCCGGTATCATACCAGCCATCTTTCGGTGGCACCAAGACCCCCGGATTATCCACCAACAGATAACCCAACATCACATTGGGGCCGCGAACCACAAGCCGCCCACCTGTATTGATGCCCGGAACCTTGGTTAACTTATATTCAATATCGGGCAGTAATTTCCCCACCGAACCACCTTTGCTATGCATCGGCGTATTGACGGCCAGAACCGGTGAAGTTTCCGTAGCTCCGTAACCTTCGAATACCCGAACCCCAAATTTTTCTGCCCACGCCAGCTTGGTTTCCGGCTTCAGCCGCTCGGCTCCAGCAAAGATATAACGCATACTATAGAAATCATAGGCATTGGCAAAACGGGCATATCCGGTGAGGAAGGTATCGGTGCCAAACATAATCGTGGCATTGGTATCATAAACCAGTTCCGGCACGATTTTATAATGCAATGGCGACGGGTAAAGGAACGTCTTCAGCCCCGCAAGAAGAGGCAGCAACAGCCCCCCGGTCATACCAAAACAATGGAAAATCGGCAGAGCGTTAAAGACCACATCAGACGGATTAAAATCAACCCGCGCCGCAAGTTGATAGCGATTAGATTGCATATTCAGATGGCTGAGCGCCACCCCTTTGGGCACCCCTTCCGAGCCGGAGGTGAATAATACCACAGACGTTTTTTCAGGGTTTCTGTCCGGCGTCAAACGCTGATAGAAAAAATTGGGCGCCCGGCTCACCACCATGCCATAGATTTTTGAGATAATACCGATTTCGTCTTTAATATCTTCCAGATAGATGAATTCCACCTGATCTTCCAGCCCCGCAATCACATCTTCCAGTGCGCCCAGCTCAACGAAACGTCGGCTAGTGAGAACCTTAGTGACCTTCGCAGCGGCGCAGGCCACCCTTATATTGGCCACCCCCGCCGAGAAATTAAGCATGGCCGGAATACGGTCATAAAGCTGCAATGAAAAGAATGTCACCACACAGCCGTTGGTATTGGGCAACATCAGGCCTATCGTCTCCCGCGGTTCTGTTCGGCGGGCGATATGACGGCCCAGGACATAGCTGCCCAATATTATTCTGTTATAGCCAATGGGGCTACGTTCCACATCCTCCAGAACACCGTAATTACCCCCATGCGTGGCCTTGCAGTCAAGCAGGGACTGGAAAAGCGTCTTGTGTCGGTCGCTGGTCTGAAACATCATGTCAGACATCACGGAATAAAGTTTTTCGCTTAATAGGCTACGGCGTTCTTTACCGTTGAGGTTATCAGGCACCGACATATCCACCGGCTCCAGAATAGTGATGGTTATTTTCGGAAACAGGCGGATTTTGAGCTTGCCCCGAAGCCGTGAAAAGGGGGAAAATTGCGCGCCCTCAATCTTGATCGGCAATATCTTGGCACGGGCCATATTAGCAATAGCCCCCGGCCCTTCATAAATTTTCATCAGGGAACCAGTAACTGTCAATCGGCCTTCGGGGAAAATAACGACCTTACGGCCTTTTTTAACCTCATCAACCATGCTTTTTGCCGCCATGGGATTAGCCGGGTCAAGGGGTATCAAACGGATAAAAGCATAGGCGGGTTTCACCCACCATTTGTCGGCAATATGGGTATTGATAGCAAAGCTGATAGTTCCGGGCAGGAAGGCGCCGAGCAGCGCACCATCCAGATAGGACGTATGGTTGGCCACTATCACTGCTTTTCTGCCCACCTTCAGGTAATTTTCCATACCCTTAACCTCTACCCGATGGAGCAGATTGAAAATGGCGCGGGTAACGGATCGCACCAGTTCTTCCGGCAGAAGCTTACAAATATATATAGCCACAAAAGCATTCATGATCGCCACAGTCAGGAATACTTCAGCGATAGTGAAGCCAATACCTATCAGGAAAGCACTGCCGATAGCCGAAATGGTCATAAACAGGGAGTTTATGATATTTGTGCTGGCAATCATGCGCGAGCGTTTCTTCGGCGCGCTGCGGGTCTGAACGATGGCATAGAGCGGCACGATATAAACGCCGCCACAAACGGCAATGAAAACCATATCCAGCAGAATTCTGATATTAGCCAGATGGGATATAAACTGCCCCACATTAATAAGCGTGACACCATCGCCACCAACAAAATGCTGACTGGCAAAATACAGGTCAACGCTGAACAGGGTCATTAATATTGCGGCCAATGGCACATAAATGGCATGAATTTCACCCTTCAATAACCGGTCGCATATATAAGAGCCAAGACCGATACCGATGGAAAAGGCACAATTAAACAGCGTTCCGACCCCCTCGTCCGCGCCAATGACTTCTCGGCTGAAAGTGGGGAACTGAGCAAGGAAGGTCAGGCCAAAAAACCAAAACCATGAAATACCCATGATTGACATAAATATGCGCCAGTCCCGGCGCGAATCCCGGATAATATTCATGGTTTCCTGAATAATATTGAAATTAATCTTCAGGTCACTGGCGACGGGAATCGTTTTAGGGATGGAGAAACTGGCCACAAAACCACCAATAGCGACCGAGATAACCATGACGGAAATAATCACAGGGCCGCTTTCGGTCAGGATCAATACCCCGCCGACAATCAAGCCCAGTATGATGGATAGAAAAGTTCCCATCTCAATCAAGGCATTACCGCCGATTAATTCATCCTTCTTCAGATGTTCCGGCAGGATGCTGTATTTCAATGGCCCAAAAAATGTTGACTGGGTTCCCATGAGGAAAAGCGTCACCATCAACAGCGTGACATCTTTGCTGTAAAAACCATATGACGCCAGCGCCATCAGTAGAATTTCAGCAAATTTTATGATTCTTATGAGCCGGGACTTTTCCAGCTTGTCGGACAATTGCCCGGCTAATGATGAGAAGATAAAGAAGGGCGCAATGAATATACCACCCGCCAGCGGCACAATCACCTGAACATTATCCCATCCCTGATCAATGGCAATCTTGTATGTGATCAGAAAAACGAGCGCATTTTTGAACACATTATCATTAAAGGCCCCCAAAAACTGCGTGACAAACAAAGGTGCAAACCGTTCTGTTTTCAGCAGATGAAACAAATTACCTGACAAAGCTACTTCCCTATTTAATTTTAGGATAACAGTCTAAGGAGATTTAGGTGGATAAGACAAGTTTTTTTATTTTGGATTGTTATTCCGGTTGAGTTATTGGAAATCTGAAATAGATTTGTGTCCCAAACTCCCTGCCAGCTTCATGACCAAACTTACCCCCGTTTTGCACACAAAGTTTCTTGGCAAGGGGCAATCCCAGTCCCATTCCGCTTTTTGCCTTAGTGACCACCCGTTCTCCAATAATAAACGGCTCTAGCTTGCTCGTTAATATATGTTTGGGCAGGCCCGGCCCCGTATCGGAAATTGCAATTGTAACTATATTTTCTTTTGCAGAAACACTTACACCAACATTATCGCCTTCAGAAGAAAACCGAACAGAATTCTCTGCAACCTTTCGAAAGGCGGTAAGTATATTCATTTTGTCAGCGGTAATAAATATTTCCTGATCCGGAATACTTTTGGTAAATATTCTATTCGACTTCTGAGCTAATGACTTAAAATAATCAGAAAATTCAATGTTAACCAGTTTAGTGATATCGATAAGATCATCTTTTTTATTATGCAGGTTACAATAATCAACCAAATTCAGCATATCACCTATTTTTTCAAGCAAGTCGTAACCCGCCTCTTTGATATATGATATATTTTCCATGAGAGAATCGTCCTTGATATTCATCTCAAGAATTTCTGAAAAGCCAATAATATGATTAAGCGGTGTGCGTAGTTCATGGGTCATATTGGATAAGAAATTGGCTTTTGCCTCATTCGCCGCCAGTGCCTTTATATAAAGGCGGTCCAGTTTTTCCTGGAGTTTTTTTTGATGGGTAATTTCAGTTCTGATGGATACATATTGTTCCGGCTTATTGGTTTCTTTATTTAAAAACGGCACAATGGTTGACTGCACCCAATATAATCTGCCGCATTTGGCTTGGTTACAAATTTCGCCTTGCCACTTCTTGCCCGATGCTATTGTCTTCCACATATTTTTAAAAAAGGCGTCATCGTGGACATCAGTTTTCAAAATTCGATGATCAGCCCCCATCAGTTCGGCGAGAGTATAACCGGAAACTTCACAAAATTTTGAATTAGCATAGACAATCCTCCCCTTTACATCGGAGATAGAAACCAGCGAATGATCATTGAGAACTTGACTCAATTCTTCTGTATAAATATTATTTAATAACCTGAGA
>JAGLJX010000258.1 GCA_023142175.1 Emcibacter sp. | reverse complement strand
CAAAATGAAATTTTTTTCTTATATGATGATGGCGGGCTTTCTATTATTCAGCCTTTCCGGATGTTTCGGACCGCAATATAAAACTGTTTATAATTTCTCACCGCCAGAAGACCCGCAGGGAAGAATGTGTGTTAACAGTTGCCTCGACAGCAAGATATATTGCGAACGATCAGGGCAGCAAGTGCGTATTCAGCAAAAAAAGATGTGCCTGCGAGAGGAAAAAGCCCGTGCCGAAATGAAATACGAAGATTACCTGCAAAAAATGGCACAAAAAAGCGAAAAGGCTGACAAAAGCTATTATAATTTTTATAGCAAATATAGCTGCAACTATATTAATGAGGGGCCATATGACCCTACCTGTGAAGAAAATTACCGAGCCTGTTATCAAAATTGTGGGGGGCAGGTGCAATCACATACCTATTGTGTCTCAAATTGTGAAGAAACAACCGCAAAGTAAATGATTTTTATTTGGCGATTTTTGCCAGATAGTTCCGTAGCATCTGTTCCGCACTGGCTTTTGTCATACCGGCCTGCTTGGCAAGCGTAATGGCGGCTTCGGTTTCATAGTCATGGTCCCGGATCATATGCGCCGCTAACCATGCTGCGATTCGGTTGCCGCTGGAACAATGGAACAGAATTTTCTTGTCTTTATTTGCCACGACCACGGCTAGGATATCGATCACGGCCGCTTCCTGCATTTCGCCATTTTTGAGCAGCGGTACATTGTAATAGGCCATGCCATTTTTCTCGACCAGGGTTTTTTCATCGAACCTCACCTCGTCACGCCCGCGAATATTAATTACCACCTCAAAGCCTTTGGCACTCAGGCCCGCGATAGTCGCCTGATCCGGCTGTCCGGCCATATATAACCAGTCATTTAGGGATGTCACACCGGTTAAGGTTCCGATCACAGGCTCTTTTTTCACCTTGAAGGTCGCTTCATCGGCACAGGCGGTTAGGGTCAGTGCTAAAATGAATGCCATAATGAATGAGGGGGCGAGCAGTGTTTTCTTGAGCATGATAATTCCTTAATTGTTGAACATTGACACAATAACCCCTTAAGCCGAAGTTTGACAGCATGAAAAATTGATGTAATTTATGATTTTTTTTACGTAGTTTATGTTAAGATCAGCAGATGTTAATTTAATGAAGTTGAAAAGGTCAAACTTTGAATATTTCCACAGAAAAAAATAGTGAGTATGCCGAAAGTCTGGATGAGCGGTTAAAACAACTGGCACTGCATTGTCAAAAATTCAAAGGAGCCATTCTGAGCCGTAGCCTATTTCAGCTGATTTCAACATTATTGTTATTGTCGCTAAGTATGTTTGTCATCATAGCCACTTATGAAAATCAATTCTGGATAACAGCTTTGTTGATAGCACCTACGGCTGGTTTGGTGGTGCGGTTGTTTATTTTTCAGCATGATTGCGGCCATCAGTCGTTTTTCAAAACCCGCAAATGGAATGATCGGATTGGCCGTGCCTTGAGCATTTTCACCCTGACGCCCTATGGCTACTGGCGCGAATCCCATAACACCCATCATGCTACCTCCGGTAATCTGTCCAAAAGGGGTATCGGTGATATTGATACCCTGACGGTGAAGGAATATTTATCACGTACATGGCTAAAGAGACTGTCTTACCGTATCTATCGCCATCCTATCCTGCTGCTTTTGATCGGCGCACCGGTTATGGTCTTTATCCTGCAAAGATTCCCCGTTGGTCAACCCGCCCCCTTCCGTAAAATATGGAAGAGCATTATGGGGCTGAATGTGGCAATCGCGGTTGTTTTTAGCACCATAATCTATTTTATCGGGCTTGATTTCTTCCTGATGGTTTATGTGCCAATCGTCTGTATTTCCGCATGGGTGGGCGGCTGGATGTTTTTTATCCAGCATCAGTTCGAGAATACCTTTTGGGAACATGCCAAGGGTTGGAACTTTAACAAAGCCGCCGTGCTCGGCAGCACATATTTTGTCTTACCGAAAATACTGCAATGGTTTTCCGGCAATATTGGCTTTCATCATCTTCATCATATCTGTGGTGTGATTCCCAATTACCGCCTGCAGGAATGCCATGAAACAGCGCCGCACATCCCGGAAATCAGGGAAATCAGACTCTGGCAGAGCCTGAAATGTCTGCGCCTGACCCTGTGGGATGAAGACCTTCATAAACTTGTTGGTTTCAGCCAACTCAAAAAAGCTTAAATCACTGGATAATATAAATGCTTGAAATCGGCAAAACCCATGCCTTGGAAGTCGTTAAACATGTAGACTTCGGTGTGTATCTCGCGGGGGCGACAGAGGAAGAAGAAATCCTGCTACCCGAACGCTATCTGCCCGAAGATGTGAGGCTGTGGGCGGTTGGGGAGTTCCTCGATGTCTTCATCTATCTGGATTCAGAAGACCGCATCATCGCCACCACCGAGGTTCCCCATGCGGAGGTCGGCGATTGTGCGTTGATGACCGTTGTTGACAAGGGTGAATTTGGCTCATTCCTAGACTGGGGCCTGATGAAAGACCTGCTGGTGCCGTTTAAAGAACAACGGGTTCCCATGGAAGTTGATCGTTCCTATGTGGTCTATGTTTATATTGATGTCACCAACCGCATATGTGCCACCTCCTGTATTGATCGCCACCTGAATGAGGGAAATAACCAGGATTTTGAATTCCGTCAAACGGTCAATCTTCTGGTCTCCAGCCGTAGTGAACTGGGCTATAAGGCGGTGATAAACGGCACCCATCTGGGTCTGATCCATAATAACGAAGTGGTACGGCCCTTGAAAATGGGTGACAAGATCACCGGATATATTGGTGAAGCGCGGGAAGATGGCCGCATAAACCTCAGCCTGCAAAAACCATCCCATCAGATGCGCAATGATCTGGGCGCGGCGATCATCGAATATCTGACGCAATGCGGCGGCACGTCCACTCTTACCGACAAGAGCGCGCCGGAAGAAATCTACGATGTTTTTCACGCCAGCAAAGGTAACTTCAAAAAAGCCCTTG
>JAGLJX010000257.1 GCA_023142175.1 Emcibacter sp. | reverse complement strand
CCCGCCCTTGTTTCCACAGGGCATCCAAGCGCGTGGGGACTATTCCCTTATCTTCTGGTGATTATAACCGCCAGCCTTTGGGTGTCCCGACAAAAAGCATGGGTTGACGTGGCCGCTACCACATTTGTACTGGGTCTGCTGTGGGTATTCATCTGGATACCGACCAACTGGGCGATGGGTGATATTATTCCTGTGGGAATTTATTTGCTGTTACTTGGGGGCCTGAACACGCTGCTATTAAGTGGGGCAAATCCAGAAAGGCTAACCGATGAAACCGTGAAAGGCATGATAAAAGGCAACGTCATTACCGTAATTTCAGATCTGGTGATGCTAACCATCGTCATTCTTATTGCAAGTATCGTCCGCATAGATCATTACAGCACGACAGGCTTTGTGATCATAGCCATAGGACTTCTGACGCAGGGCTATGCGATTAACCGCTCTCCTGCGGCTGATATGGGCGGTGTATTAGCTCTGTCGGGGATTCTGTTCCTCTTTGCCACATGGCATATCCCCAATCTGATGCAATTCAAAGCAGCCTTACTTCCCTTTGATCAGCTGAATACGGCATGGGCGCCTACATCGCCGCCCGGTCTGGATAAATTTATTGCTGCCGTCCTGATTTTCACGACTGTCACGGGAGGGGTCATTTTTTCCCGCCTAAACTCCCTGATGCGTAAAAATATGTGGGCCTCCATGGGCAGTATCGTGCCGATCATGATGCTGATCATCACCTACTGGCGCATAGAAGACTGGGGAACAAGTCTGAATTTTGCTTTTGCCGCCCTTATTCTGGCCTGTTTCTTTGTATTAGCCGTGAACAGGCTCAGCTCCAACAGCAAGGATAATATGGTTCCCATAGCGGCCTATGCCGCAGGTGCGACCACAGCTATTTCACTTGGAATTTCTATGGTTCTGCGGGATGCCTGGTTAAGCTTTGCCTTTGCCTTGCAAATCGCCGCCCTCGCCCATATTTGGCGCATGACAATGGTCAAAGGACTACGAACATTAGCGCTGATCTTAGCTTCCGTCGTGCTTGTAAGGCTATTCATGAACGGTTCTATATTTGATTATGGCGGCCATGGGGCAATACCTATCTTTAACTGGTTATTTTATGGCTATGCCTTAACGGCGGCCTGCTTTGCCTATGCTGCGCGCATATTCAAACAACCCGATCAACAGGAAGACCGTCTGATGTCTGTGCTAAAGGCGGGCGCCATCATGTTGGGGATTACTTTTATCACACTGGAAATGCGAGTCCTTTTCAGCAAAGGCCACACGTTATATTCAGAACCAACCGTTCTTGAATCTGCACTGCAAACCATAAACTGGGGTGCGGCGACCTGTATTCTTTTCTGGTATGAGGTCAAAAATAACGATCAGCTATTGGGTCAATTAAGACGTTTCATGACTTTTGTAAGTCTATTTGGGCTTATTGTTGGCGGCGGGCTTTTGAATAATGTCTTTTTCAGAAAAGTTGATGTGGGCACAACCCCAATCTTTAATCTTCAATTTTTGCAATTTTTCATCCCTGCTCTGCTCTATGCTTTCAAGGCCTACATCGCCCAATATGCCGGAAAGACAAAAAGCCTGAAACTTTATGGCGGCATTGCTTTCCTTATCCTTTGGTTCTGGGCCTCAGCTGAGGTTTATAACTATTTCCATCCCGCAGGTGTTTCCGGTCAAACGACAAACTGGGAATGGTATGCCTATTCTCTGGTCTGGCTGTCATATGCCGTAGCATTGCTTCTGGTCGGATTGAGATATAATCAGGCGAATATCAGAAAAGCGGGTCTTGCCGTACTGGGTATCGTGGTGGTGAAAGTTTTCCTTGTTGATATGAGCCAACTGGAAGGGCTGGCCCGCGCCATGTCCTTCATGGGACTGGGCGGGGCGTTGATCGGCCTTGGATATTTATATCAAAAGTTAAATCTGAAACAGGAAAGTTAAAAATCCAGTATAAATCTCCTTGCCAGCCTCTCGAATCTTCACTATAGCTGTCCCCAACGATGGTGCCTCGCAAGAGGATAATAGGGAACACGGTGATGATACCGAGACTGTACCCGCAACTGTAATTGCCGCTATGGCATAAGTCAGGAAACCTGCCATCCGGTCGCCCCTTCTGACTATCGGGTTAATAGGACAGAGCGGTTTTCCGCATAGGTGACAATTGTTACCGTGTGCGGGATGTCTAAGATATACCCATAAAAGCTCCTCACACGTATTTTTAAAATATAAGTATGAGGATTAAATAATGAATTTAAAAACACCCTTAACAATAGCCCTGCTCTCGTCAGCGGCCCTGTCCCCTGTTGCATTTGCAGAGGAGGGCATGGAAGAAGTTGTTGTAACTGCCACCCGTTATGCACGGCCCCTGTCAGAGATCGGCAGTAGTATTTCAGTGATCAGCGCCGAAGATATGGAAAATTCCCAGACAGTATTTGTGCAGGATATTCTGCAAAATGTTCCCGGCCTGTCCTTAAACCAAACTGGTGCCTTTGGTGGTGTCGCTTCGGTGCGTATTCGCGGTGCCAGCACAGCACAGACGGCGGTTCTGATTGATGGTATTCATATAAACGATGTCTCCTCCCCTAGCGGTGGCTTTAACTTTGCAAGTCTTGACCCCAATGGTATTGAGCGCATAGAAGTTCTGCGCGGCCCACAATCAATTCTTTTTGGCTCTGATGCTATGGGCGGGGTGATCAATGTCATCACACCTACTGGCGAAGATGGCTTGGCTGGCAGTCTCTTTATTGAGGGCGGCTCTTTCAATACTATTCGTGGTGGCGGGCATATCGCCGGCGGCAATGACAAGTTAAATTTCAGCCTGTCTGGAAGCGGAATTAGCACAGACGGAATCTCAAAGGCCGATGAGAATGACGGCAATACAGAGAAAGATGGCTATAGCAATATATCCCTGCACGGTAAAATAACAGGTAAAATCTCCGAAAATCACAGCCTGCAACTAATCAGCAGATATGTGGACAGCCGTACAGAATTTGACGGTTTCCCGTTCCCTTTATTCGTCTTAACCGATACGGATGAGGTGAGCTTGAGTAAAGAATTTCTGATTGCAGCTCGCGGCTTCTTTAACTATCTGGATGGCAAATTCCAAAATACACTGTCAGCGGAATATTCCAAAATAAACAGAGATGGTGAAGCCAATGGCGCACCAGTATCTTATCTAAGTTTTGAAGGAACCCGTTTCAATCTGGATTATTTTGGACATTACGAAGTAAGTGACGACTTTAATATTTCCCTGGGCCTTCAACATGAAGAAACAAAGGCCGAAGCCGCCTCACCGATGAAATTTAAAATCGACAGCGTATTTTCGGAATTAAGCTGGCAGGGAATTGACGGGCTGACGCTTACCGCAGGTCTGCGTTATGATGATCATAGCCAATATGGCAGCACCACGACACCGCGCATCACTGGTGCTTATTATTTTGCAAATTCTGATACTAAGATTTTTGCCAACTGGGGCGAAGGGTTTAAAGCTCCAACAATCTTTCAGCTGACTTTTGCCTGTAGTTTCTGTGTGGTTACTGTACCAAATTCTGACTTGGAAGCAGAAGAATCAAATGGTTGGGAAATAGGGTTTGAGCAAGGCTTCATGGATGATAAAATTCATTTAGGGGCGACCTATTTTGATCAAAAATTTAAAAATCTGATCGATTTTGATTTCGTGGTTGGTTACAACAACATTGCAAAAGCTCGCACCAAAGGTTTGGAAGTATTCCTTGATGCTCAAGTAACAGATAGCCTGTTCATCAGCGGAAATTACACCTTTACCGATGCCACAGACGCAGATACCGGCCTTGACCTCATTCGGGTACCCCGTAATGCCGCCTTTGCCGAAATCCAGTGGCAAGCCTTGGGTGGTCTAAACTTAGCCTTCAGCATGACCTATAACGGCAAGGAAGAAGGTAGCTTCTTCTCACCTGCTACCGAGGGATGGACACGCTTTGATCTAAGAGCATCCTATGCCATAAACGATACAGTTGAAGTTTACGGCAGAGTTGATAACCTCTTCAAGAAGGAATATCAGCAAGTCTCCGGATATGGCACGCCTGACCAGTCGTTCTATCTGGGTGTCAGAGGGAAATTCTAACATATGATCAATGCCGCAACACTAGTGATGATAACTATCTTGCTGTCTGTTGCGGCATTTACCCCCTTTGCTCAAGCGGCAGAAAAACCGCAAGCTGTTTCTCTGGACTATTGCGCGGATCAGTTCATGCTGTCACTCGCTGACCGGGATCAGATCATGTCCCTGACCACTCAAGCCATAGAGGGGCATTCTTTTTTCAAGGATAAAGCACGGGGCCTACCCCTATTCAGAGCCAGTTCCGAAGAAGTCCTTCAGATGGGCCCCGATGTGGTGATCCGTAACTGGGGCGGCTTTAGTATGCTGCCTTTGTTAAAGCAGGCAAATATTCCGGTCGCCACGGCTGAATATGGCACTGGCCCGGAAATGTTATATCAAAATATGCGCCGTATCGGTGCAGCGTTACAGCAATCCGAACGTGCTGAAGAAATGATCAACGACCATCAGGAACGCTTGGTGGCATTAAAGAAACGGGCCCCAAGCGGTCTGCGCGCCGCTTATATTGCACCGGGCGGCATAACAGCGGGGAAAAACACCTTTGTCAATGGGATCATAAAACTGGCGGGGCTTGCCTCTATGTCAGAAGAACAGGGACTTATTGGCTGGCAACCGTTACCTTTGGAAGCCTTGGTTCAGAACCCGCCGGATATAATAATTGGTAGCTTTTTTAATGAAAAAAATATCCATGTTTCAAACTGGAGTTTAACGCGCCATGGACGTATCAGGCAGATGATCGACACAATCCCCACGATTATGGTACCGGGCCGTTATTTATCTTGCAACGGGATTTTTTCCGTTGATGCTGCTGAATATATCCATGATGAACTGGAGAAGTTATTAGAATGAAAATCAATAGCCCTCTCCTTACCACTATGCTGAGCTTATCCCTGCTGGTCATAGCCTTCCTGTCGCTATTCATCGGGGCTGTGGATATTCCGGCCCGTGATATTTTGTCAGCTCTGTTTGGTACGGCAGAAACCTCTACCGAAATTATTATTATTGAACTACGCCTGCCCCGTGTTCTTCTGGGAATATTAGCCGGAGCATCTCTGGGTCTTTCTGGTGCTGCCCTGCAGGGTTTGCTTAGAAATCCGCTTGCAGATCCCGGCGTCATCGGTGTTTCCGCCACCGCCGGACTTGGGGCTGTCATTGCCATTTACTTTGGTCTGTCGTCATTCTTTCCCCTGTCCATTCAGATCATGTCAATGGGCGGGGCGTTACTGGCGACGTTATTATTATCCTTTATCTCCAGCCGCGACAGCAGTGTCCTGACCCTGATACTTGCCGGAATTGGGATTAGTTCACTGGCCACAGCG
>JAGLJX010000256.1 GCA_023142175.1 Emcibacter sp. | reverse complement strand
ACATAAAACCAACTGCCGATAATATTATCATCTGTACACAGGTGAAGCGGAGTTGCCACGGGAACTTCCGTGCCAGCCAGTGCTTTTGTCACCTTATATTCACGGTCCACGGCATGGGCGGATTTCAGCAGCACTCCCGGCGGTTTGCACCGCAGGACATATTTGCCTGATTTGGCAGTGATCATAAATGTCGGATTCGACTGACCACCGGCGAATTTCTCCAATGCTAACGGCCCTTTAAAGCCGTCGATATTATTTTCTAAATATTGCCCGAGTTTTTGTTCGTTCATTTCATGCCCCTTTAAAAGGACTTTACCAGATGACCGCCATCGACCACAAGGGTTGTGCCGTTTACAAACGATGATGCCTCACTAGCCAGTAATAACAGGGGGCCGTCCAATTCATCCAACCGTCCAAGGCGGCGTGCGGGGATAGTCTTGATATAAGCCTGTCCTCTCTCTGTTTCAAAGAAATCGGCGTTTATTTCGGTCTTGAAATAACCCGGCGCAATGCTGTTGACGCGAATCCCGTAACGCATCATTTCCGATGCCATGCAACGGGTCATGTGGATAACCCCCGCCTTGGATGTGGCATAACTTGTTTGCAGGGTTTGAAAAGCCATTCCCAGTAAGGATGAAATGTTGATCACGACACCGCCTTGTTTAGCTGCAACCAGTCTTTTGCAGCCCTCCTGTGCCACCCGCATAACACTTTTCAGGTTAGTATCCATTGTGAAGTCCCAGCTTTCTTCATCAATTTCAAGAAATGCTTTTGAATCGGCGACCCCGGCATTATTGAGGATAATATCCACCAGCCCCAAATGTTTTTCGGCCTCGTCATAGGCATTGCGGATGCTGTCCATATCGTTGACATCCATAGTGACCGCGATGACCTCGCCGCCGGTTTCTGTGATCTCCTGCACCAGACTGTCCAGCTTGTCCCGTCGGCGGGCGGCGACCACAACCTTGGCTCCGGCATTTGCCAGTGTTTTGGCGAAATGGTTGCCAAGACCGCTGGATGCGCCGGTTACAAGAGCAATTTTGCCGTTTAAAGTGAATAGATTTTGCATATGGATGGTCCTTATTTACGTAATGGCGGTGTGAGGTAGGGCAGGGTGAAGCCTGGTTTTCCCTGAGCTTCGCTGATTTCCATGCGCGCTATGGAACGCAGGTGAACCTCATCCGGCCCATCCGCATAACGCAATGCCCGACCCCATGTCCAGATATCGGCAAGTGGGGTGTCCGGTGAAATGCCCATGGCCCCGAAAACCTGCATGGCGCGGTCGGCGATGGTGGTCTGCATATGTGGCACAATGGCCTTTATCATTGAGATTTCCTTGCGCGCACCCTTGGCGCCTACCTTGTCAATCATATCGGCGGTTTTCAGGACGAAAAGCCGGGCCTGTTCAATTTCCATGCGTGAGCGGGCGATCCATTCGCTGATGGCACCATGCTGGTGCAGATATTTACCGAATGCCTTGCGTTCCTGCGCCCGTTCCACCATCAGGTCAAGCGCCAGTTCTGATTGCCCGATAGAGCGCATGCAATGATGGATACGCCCCGGCCCAAGGCGCGCCTGTGCGATCATAAACCCGTCGCCTTCTCCGGCAATCATATTGCTGGCAGGGACATGCACATCCTTGAAGACAATCTCGCAATGTCCTTCGGGGGAATGGTGGCCCATGATGGTGATGTTGCGTTCAACCGTGACACCGGGTGTATTCATTGGCACAATGATCATGCTTTGCTGACGATGGCGATCCGCGCTGTCCGGATCGGTTTTGCCCATGACAATCATCACCTTGCAATTGGGGTGGGCGGCGTTGGAGATGAACCATTTGCGGCCATTGATCACATAATCATCACCGTCACGCTTGATAATCGTCTGAATATTGGTGGCATCGGATGAGGATACATCCGGTTCAGTCATGGCGAAGGCAGATCGGATGCGTCCCTCTAACAGTGGCTCCAGCCATTGTTTCTTTTGCTCGGGCGTGCCGAACATATGAAATACTTCCATATTTCCCGTGTCGGGTGCGCTACAGTTAAATACTTCCGGCGCCCAGATCACTCGACCCATAATCTCCGCCAGCGGCGCATATTCGAGGTTGGTCAGGCGGGTGCCGCTTTCACCGTCAGTCAAATGGGGCAGGAATAGATTCCACAGGCCTTCAGACTTGGCCAGTGCTTTCAGGTCTTCCATGAAAGATACCGGGAAAATTCCGGCCTTGACCTCGTCATGGTGTTGACGGTAGCGGGGAATGATGTGGGCTTCCATAAAGTCGGATAGGCGGCGGCGGAGTTCCTGTGTTTTTGGGCTGTGATCAAAATTCATGTTTTTTCCTTTTAGCTAAACGTAATCGCATCAAACCGGCCTTGTTGGTCGAGATGCGGAATATTGTTGAAACTGGACAGTTTCATAGTGCCGCGGCCCAAATAGATATGGCAGAAGCTGGCGTTTTTAATTTGCAGGTTCAGTTCGATGATTTTCTGCGGCTCTAAGTCAAGGATAAGACCAATGGCCATTGAAATGGACCCGCCGGAACTAACCACCAGACATTTGCCGTCTGAGGTCTCGCGGATATGCGCTAGGGCATCGCCAACACGGCTCTTAAATTCAGCCCAGCTTTCCGGTAGGTCGCCGGTTAGTTTATCTTGCGCCCATAATTTCAGGGCAAGTTTCAGGCGTTGGTAAAATATGCGCCGATTGCCCCCTCTTGAGGCTTCTTCCTCTTCAGGGTGTTGCCTCATGTAGGCTTTGTAAAGCGCACTAAAATTATATTCATTGAGACCAGAAAGGACACTATAGCTGTTGGTTTTTTTGCCAATAATACCATCCGCCGTTTGTTTATGGCGAAGCTGGGTTCCGGTGAATATATGATCAAACGCGATGTCGCGCTCGGTAAAATATTGCCCGAGATATTCTGATTGCTGTTTGCCCAAATCGGACAAACGATCATAATTTTTCGAATTGAATGAAGCCTGTCCATGCCGGACCAGATATATTTCAGCCATTTGCACCCTCCTAGTTCAGGGGGATAATAGTGCATACTGTATTATTTTTGAAATTTATTATATATATAGTATACTATTCATGAAACGAATAGTAAGAGCTAAGCCCATGCGCCTTAATCAGGTTGATTTGAATTTATTCATTGTCTTTGAGACGATTTATGCCGAACGGAATTTAACCCGCGCGGCCGAGATATTATGCCTGAGCCAGCCCGCCGTCAGTAACGCGCTCGCCCGCCTGCGCCGTACCTTTGATGACCCGCTTTTTGTCCGGTCTAATAAGGCTATGATACCGACGCCTGTGGCAGAGAATATCATTGGCCGCATACGGGATGCCTTGCTACTCATGAGCAGCAGTCTGAATGAAGGTGGTATATTTGAGCCGGAAAAGTCGGACAAAACCTTTCGGGTCAATATGTCTGACCTGATCGCGGCCATGATCCTACCCTCTCTGGAGGGTGTGGTCACGGCGACTGCCCCGCGCATTAATCTGGAAAGCTACCATATCCCCAGGCCGGATTTGGTCAGGGAACTGGCAACAGGCGCCATGGATTTTGTTATTGATGCGCCCGTGCTGAATGATCCGCAGTTATGTCACACCCCCCTGATGAAGGAACGCTATGTTTGTATGGTGCGAAAGGATCATCCTTTTTTGGGCGATAAGCTGACACTGGGCGATTATCTGGGTTTTGATCATATTCATGTGTCCAGCCGCCGTAGTGGGCTGGGTCATGTGGAAATTGCGCTGAATAATCTGGGTCAAAGGCGGAATATCCATTTACGAATTCAGCATTATATGGTCGCGCCTTTGGTGGCGATGCAGTCTGATCTTGCGCTAACGGTCCCGTCCGGCCTGCTTAGGCAATATGATGCCCGCATAATGGAGCTGCCCTTTGAACTTCCTGAGCTGGAGCTACATCTCTATTGGCATAAAAGCCGCCATACGGATCCGGCGAGCATCTGGATGCGGGAGCGTATTATCGAAATCACAAATCTTTGATGTGTGTGTGATTGGTAATGTTGTTGTGACAAGGGATGGTGAATACGTGGTTTATCACATCCTCTTTGCCTTTGCCTTTGCCTTTATGGCTTTTAATCCCAAAGGAACGATCTATACTGACTGAATGATATTGGAAAATGAAGTAGCATTGCGATTGGCTTTTTTCTTCGGCATATTATGTGCTGTGGCAATATGGGAAGCCTTAAGTCCTAAACGTGACCGGATTATAAGCCGCGCTATACGGTGGACACGTAATCTGTCCCTCGTTTTTCTGAATAGCGTGGTTGTCAGGCTGGTTGTACCATTTACCGCTGTCGGGATAGCCTTATATGCCGAACAAAATCAACTTGGGCTGCTGAATTACCTGTCACTGCCATTCGTTGCCACGGTGATTATATCTGTATTGCTGCTGGATTTACTCATTTATGGCCAGCATGTGGTTTTTCATTATGTGCCCGTCCTGTGGCGGTTGCACAGGGTTCATCATATTGATCAGGAAATAGATGTGACCACCGGCCTGCGGTTTCATCCAGTTGAAATAATATTATCCACCCTGATAAAATGCGCCTGCGTTATATTGCTTGGGGTTCCGGTGATAGCGGTGGTGATATTTGAAATTCTTCTCAATGCGACCGCTATGTTTAATCACGGCAATATCAGCCTGCCCGTCTGGCTTGACCGGGGGCTGCGGTTGATTGTGGTCACCCCCGATATGCACAGGGTTCACCATTCGCTAATTATGGATGAGACCAACCGCAATTTTGGCTTTAATATGCCGTGGTGGGACAGGATTTTTGGTACCTATCAGGCACAGCCAAAGCGCGGTCATTTGGACATGGATATTGGCGTAAAGGATTACAGTGATTCTCAAAAAACCGGCATAGGTGCTTTGCTGATTATCCCATTTATAAATAAGGACTCAGATTCCTGATGTGACTGGGTTTAATTTCAAGATTAAATAGTAAGCCACGAACAGAAAGGGAAGCCGTACCTCTCAATATAATTTTTCAATAATTTAGTCACCTTTAGATCATTTGTCTTCACTTTTTATATTTTAGCGGATAAATTCTTTACAGGTATCTTTATTTACAGTCTGCGTTTACTTCATTAAATAATCACGATAAACTCAAAATAGGGATAATAAAATGAAAGCTACATTAATTACGACCACCGCCCTCATAACTATGCTGACTTTAAGCGGCTGCGGTGAAGGGGAAAATACCCAGAAAAATAACACTCAGAACGAGCAGGCGGTAAAAACCGAAACCCAGCAGACAGAATCAGAACGTCTCAATGCGCGTTTCGAAGAAATTTTCATGCGGGATGTAATGGACAGTCCGGAATTTCAAACCTTCCTTGGTATGAAGGATGATTATGGCAAATGGACGGAGCGCACGGAAGAAAAGGCCGCCGCCGATCATGCAAGTGCCATTGATGATCTAAAAAAGCTGCAAACAGAGTTCGATTATGACAAGCTGGATGAGGCCACAAAGCTCAGTTATGTCTTGGCATTACGCTCTTTGAAAGAGCAGATCGAAGGCTATAAATGGCGCTTTCATAACTATCCCGTAAATCAGTTGTTTGGCTGGCAGTCCAGAATGCCTGCTTTCCTGATCAATTTTCATCGGGTGACGTCTGTGGCGGATGCAGAAGCCTATATATCACGCCTTGAGGGGGTCAAGACATCGGCTGATCAGCGTATGGCAGGCATGAAACGCAATCAGGAAAAGGGCGTCTTGCCACCTAAATTTGTCTTTCCCTATGCTATCGATGATGCAAAGAACTTGCTGACAGGTGCGCCTTTCAGTGAAGGTGAAGACAGCACACTCTTGGCGGACATAAAGAAGAAGGTTTCTAGCCTCAAGCTTGAAGATGAAGCACAGGCCGCTGATCTGATCAAACAGGCGGAGAATGCGCTTCTGACATCTGTTAAACCGGCTTATGAAGATTTGGTGGCCCTGTTGGAAAGCCAGCTGGCGGTGGCGACAACCAAAGACGGGGCATGGAAACTGCCTGAGGGGGAGGATTATTATAATTACCGCCTGAGAATAATCACCAGTACTGATATGACTGCTCCAGAAATTCATCAGCTTGGTCTTGATGAAGTGGCGCGTATTCATGGTGAAATGCGCGAAATTATGAAAACCGTAAAATTCGAAGGATCTATGCAGGAATTTTTCGAGTTTACCCGTACCGACAAACAATTTTATTACCCGGAAACCGAAGAAGGAAAGCAGGCTTATCTGGATAAGGCCGTACAGTTGATTGATACCATGAAAGGGCGTTTGGATGATGTGTTTATTTCAAAGCCCGAGGCTGACCTGACGGTTAAAGCTGTTGAGGCTTTCCGTGAAAAATCAGCTGGTAAAGCCTTTTATAATGGTCCGGCAATTGATGGCAGCAGACCGGGCATATATTATGCTAACCTTTATAAAATGTCAGAAATGCCCACCTATCAGATGGAGGCCCTGGCCTATCACGAAGGCATCCCCGGACATCATATGCAGCTCGCGATCATGCAGGAGCTAAAAGATATTCCTAAATTCCGTAAATTCGGCGGCTATACGGCATATGTGGAAGGCTGGGGGCTATACAGCGAATATCTGCCAAAGGAAATGGGTTTTTATTCTGATCCCTATTCTGATTTTGGCCGTCTTGCTATGGAATTATGGCGGGCTTGCCGCCTTGTGGTGGATACGGGGCTTCATTATAAAAAATGGACACGGGAGGAAGCCATTGATTATCTGGCAACCAATACCCCTAATGCCCACGGCGATGTGGTTAAGGCCATTGAGCGTTACATCGTCATGCCGGGTCAGGCCACGGCCTATAAGATCGGTATGATCAAAATTCAGACATTACGCGAGATGGCCAAGGCCGAATTGGGCGACAAATTCGACATCAGGGAGTATCATGAGGTCGTGCTTAGGGACGGGGCTTTGCCGCTCTCAATCCTTGAAGATAAGGTCAACGACTGGATAGCCTCTAAAAAATAGGAGCTTTCCATATGGGTCCCAAGGACCAATACGCTTTATTGAGTGTTCAGGAAATGGCGCGAGCGGATCAGCTAACGATCCGCTCCGGCATTTTGGGTACGGACCTCATGGAGGCGGCGGGTCTTACGGTGGTACGGCATATCATGTCGCGCTATGATCAGGTGAAGACGCTTGTGCTATGCGGTCCCGGCAATAATGGCGGTGATGGTTTTGTAATCGCCCGTCATCTAAGAGAGGCCGGATGGGACATTGATCTTGCCTTGTTGGGGGAGGTCGAAAAACTTTCCGGTGATGCGGCTATCATGGCGGCAAGGTGGGATGGGGCGATATCGCCTTTAAAGGTCGGGAATCACGAGCTTGTGGTTGATGCCATTTTCGGTGCAGGCCTGAGCCGTCCCATTGAAGGAACGGTTGCCAAACTGATCGATAGTATCAACAGCCGTAATCTCAAAATAGTGGCGGTGGATGTACCGTCCGGCATAGATGGCGATAGTGGCCAGATTCGGGGAGTGGCCTTCAGGGCTGATTCTACCGTGACTTTTTTTCGGAGAAAACCGGGGCATTTGCTTTATCCGGGGAAAGGGTTTTGTGGCACACTAGAGCTTACGGACATCGGTATTTCGGAGAGAGTGCTGACGGATATTGATCCTGAAACCCATATCAATGATCCGCATATCTGGTTAAATGATTTTCCCAGAACTAAGGCAAACAACCATAAATATGACCGTGGTCATGCGGTGGTGATCAGCGGCGGGGCGGCAAATGGTGGGGCGGCCCGCTTAGCTGCAGGGGCGGCGCTTAGAATTGGCGCAGGGCTTGTCAGTATTACCTGCCCGCAGGATGCCATATTGCCTCATGCATCACAATTAACCGCCGTGATGATCAAACCCTTTGCGGGTGCGGGCGATATTGACGACCTGTTGGAAGATATGCGGATGAGCCACTGGTGTGTCGGGCCGGGGGGCGGGGTAACGGATCAGACCAAATCCCATGTGCTGAAAATTCTGGCAGCAGGCCGGGGGGCTGTTATTGATGCAGATGGTCTGACGGTGTTTGCCTCAAAGCCTGATGAGCTTTTTAAGGCTATAAAAAAAATGGACCAAAGGCCAATTCTCACACCCCATGACGGCGAATTTGCCCGCCTGTTCCCTGATCTTGTCGGTCAAAATAAATTGGAATCAGCCCGGCAGGCCGCCGTACGCTCAGGGGCCGTCATCATATATAAGGGCGCCGATACGGTTATCGCCAGCCCCGATAGCAGGGCGGTAATTAATGATAATGCGCCGCCCACATTGGCGACCGCAGGCTCCGGAGATGTTCTGTCTGGGCTTTGTCTGGGCCTTATGACACAGGGGCTAGAGCCTTTTAAAGCGGCCTGTGCGGCGGTTTGGGTGCATGGGGCGGCGGCAACGGCCTTTGGCCCCGGCCTTATTTCGGAGGATATTGCCGGTCAAATCGCACAAGTTTTGAGCCGCTTGGGCCTATCAAATTAATGATTGTGCCTGAAAGGCATTTTTTCGGTGGAAATTTGTATTTAAATGACTATAAAGACCAACATATATGCAGATTCGACCATATTGATAAAAATAATGCGGGTGTGGCGAAATTGGTAGACGCGCTAGATTTAGGTTCTAGTGTCTTATGACGTGGGGGTTCAAGTCCCTTCACCCGCACCATTTTTTCTCTATGAATATAGCGAATCAAGGCTTAACAATAACGGGAAATTTGGTCCCATAGGAAAAGCAGAGTAATCATGCAGGTAACGGAAACAATTTCAAAAGGTTTGAAACGCGGATATACAGTCATCATTTCCGCAGACGATATTGACGCAAAAATTGATGCGGAAATAAAAAAAATTCAGGGCCAGATCAAAATGCCCGGTTTTCGTCCCGGTAAAGCGCCGCTGTCTTTGCTGAAAAAGCTACATGGCAAAAACCTTATGGGTCAGGTATTGGAAGAAACAATCAAAACGACTTCCGAAGAAGCCCTGACTGAAAATAAAATCCGTCCGGCCATGCAGCCAAAGATTGAGGTTATCT
This sequence comes from Emcibacter sp., assembly GCA_023142175.1. The sequence goes on along the minus strand of JAGLJX010000256.1, from coordinate 996 downwards.
CCTTTAATGAAGGTTCCGATCTGGAATATTCTATTGAAGTTGAGATAACACCGGAATTTGACATTCCTGATCTGTCCAAGCTCAAGCTGGAACGATGGGTTGTTGAAGCCAGCGACGAACAGGTTACAGAGGCCGTTACTAAAGTTGCGTCCCAGCAGAAAAACTTTAAGAAAGCTGCCAAAACCTACAAGGCCCAGAATGGCGATGCGGTATTGATGGATTTCCTCGGCAAAGTAGACGGAGAAGCATTTGACGGCGGCACCGCCGAAGGTCATCAGTTGGAACTGGGCTCTAATAGCTTCATTCCCGGCTTCGAGGTTCAGTTGATCGGTGTTAAAGCCGGCGATGAAAAAAATGTAAGCGTTACTTTCCCTGAGAATTATCAGGCCGAAAACCTTGCTGGTAAGGATGCCGTATTTGAAGTGAAAATTCACGAAGTGCAAAAGCCTGCTGATGTGGAAATAAATGACGACATGGCCAAAAAGTTTGGCCTTGAAGGTCTGGATGCCATGAAAGAATTGGTTAAACAGCAGGTTGAGAAGGAAAATAAGGGTCTGGCCCGCACTAAATTAAAACGCGCGCTTCTTGATCTGTTGGCGGATGAGGTTTCTTTTGATGTGCCTGAAAGCATGGTTGAAATGGAATTTGACCAGATCTGGCAGCAGTTAAAAATGGACCTTCATCGGGAAGCACTGGAAGATAACCCCGAAGCTAAACCAGAAGATATTGGTGAACCTGATGATGATATTAAAGCTGAATATCAGAATATTGCCGTGCGCCGTGTACGTCTGGGCCTGTTGCTGTCTGAAATTGGACAGAAGAACGAGGTTGTTGTCTCTCAGGAAGAGGTAACCGGCCAGATTTCCATGGAAGCCCGCCGTTATCCGGGACAGGAAAAAGAGGTTTTTGAATTTTATCAAAAAAATCCACAAGCCATGGCACAGATACGCGCGCCTTTGTTTGAAGAAAAGGTTGTAGACTTTATTCTGGAACTGG
>JAGLJX010000255.1 GCA_023142175.1 Emcibacter sp. | reverse complement strand
GCATCAACTGCAATGCCGTTCTTCCGGGCACCATTGAAACGGACATCAACCGTGAAGATCTTGCACAGGATGGAAAAAAACAGCTGTTTGAAGAACGTATTCCATTGGGTAGAGTTGGCAAACCCGGCGATATAGCCGGAGTTGCCGTTTTTCTGGCCAGTCCGGAAGCAAGTTATATTAACGGCGCGGAAATCCTCGTGGATGGTGGACATTTTGTAAATTTACAATGAATAGCTGACTAGAGACTGGGAACTTTCTTGAATTCTTCGTCTGTGCAGAACTTCAGAGCATTTCGTAACGGCCGGCCAAACAGCGGAGCTTCAATTTCAAAGACATCCTTATTTTTTGTTTTTACCCCATCGCTATGGCTGAGGGTAGCCGTGCCAAAGAAATGTGCGTGCGCGCTGCCGGGCTGACGAAATTGCTGGTATTTGAAATGGTGATGTTCAAGGTTGGCTATACTGTGACACATATTCTGCTCACCGGTCAGGAACGTTTTTTTCCAGAGCAGTTTACCATCACGTAGTATCCGGCTTTCGCCTTCGATATTCGCCGGCAACTGCCCAATGAGCAACTCTGGCCCAAAACTACAAGCACGTAGTTTGGAATGTGCCAGCCACAGGTAATTATGGCGCTCGGTAATGTGATCCGAGAACTCGTTACCGATCGCGAAACCCACCCGCCACGGCTGAGCATCTTCATCAATGACATATAAACCCACCAGTTCCGGTTCTTCACCCGCATCAAGCGCGTAGGCGGGAACCGGAATATCCTGCTCCGGCGCTACAACAATTGAGCCATCGCCTTTATAAAACCATTCTGGTTGCGCCCCCGCCTGATCCGCATCAGCAGGTTTACCACCCTCAACACCCATCTTAAACATACGCATGGTATGGGTAAGTTCGTCATTGGGTGCGGATATACTGCTGTGCATTTTATCTCTGGAACTGGCACTGCCCAGATGGGTTAAGCCCGTACCGCTGATGGTGCATTGATTAGGGTCCGGATGGGTAAACGGGGGCAACAATTGCCCTTGATCTATGACCTTCTGATAATCTAGTCGGTCTTGGCTTAAATATTGTTCAACCGTGATTTCGAGGGACTGCTTATTGGCAATGGCGTGCTGTGCCAATGCATAAACCCCGCCCGCCATATCAATGAGTTGTAATTGCTGCGCGTTTTCTACCTTTGCAGCCCGAATACACCCCTGATAAAATATCTGTACAAGTCTCATAATCCACTACACCACAATATTAAAGTTTTCAAGATAACGGTCTGATAATGTTAACCCCAGACCGGGCAAATTATCGTCCAGATCGATATGCCCATTTTCCGCCACAGGGTCGCCCTCAAAGACGTAATAAAACAGCTCATTCCCAACTTCCACATCAAATATTGGAAAATATTCTGATATGGGGCAGTTGCTGTTTGCCATAGTCAGATGATAGTTATGCATTTGTCCTGCGTGCGGAATAACGGGCACCTGATAGGCTTCGGCAAGGGCGTTTATTTTTTGTGCGGCCGTGATGCCACCAACGCGGTTGGTATCATATTGCAGGACACTAACCGCTTTCATATCCAGTAGCTGACGGAAACCGAACAGGTTAAATTCATGTTCGCCGCCGGAAATCGGTATCGGGCCCGCATTCAGTTCGGCATAACCATGTATATCATCGGCGATAACGGGTTCCTCCAGCCAACGCAGCTCGTATTTAACCAGTTTGGGGATCATTCTTTTGGTATATTCAAGATTCCAACCCATGTAACATTCAACCATCAGGTCATTTTCATAACCGATTACCTCGCGAACCGCTTCAATGCGTTTAAGGTTTTCAGTCACGCCCTTAACGCCGTCTTTCGGCCCCCAACCCATTCTCATTTTAAACATCGAATGGCCTAGGGCCAGCTGCTCTTGTGCTTCTGCCTGCATCTTATCCACATCGCCGGAATATAATTTTGAATAGTAAACAGGTATTTTTTCTTTGGTTCTGCCGCCGAGAAGTTTGAATACTGGTTTGTTGACAATTTTTCCCATCAAATCCCATATGGCGATATCAATAGCAGAGATCGCCGTCATGCCGACGCCCTTGCGCCCCCATGCGGCAGTGCGACGATACATTTTTTCCCAAATATAGGCATAATCGAAGGGATCTTCCCCAATCACCAAAGGGGCCAGATAGTCATCAATGGCTTTTTTAACCAACCCGGGGCACAAAGCTGCGTTACCGTAACCGATTGTTCCATCTT
>JAGLJX010000254.1 GCA_023142175.1 Emcibacter sp. | reverse complement strand
CCCCGCCCATGCCGCCAAGGCCCGCTGTTAATATCCATTTGCCTTTTAAATTACCCTCAAAATGCTGCCGGCCCATTTCGACAAAAGTCTCATATGTCCCCTGAACGATGCCCTGACTGCCGATATAAATCCAGCTGCCCGCAGTCATCTGGCCATACATCATCAGGCCTTTTTTATCGAGTTCGTTAAAATGATCCCAGTTGGCCCAATGGGGGACCAGATTTGAATTGGCAATTAACACTCTTGGCGCGCCCTTATGGGTGGGGAAAACCCCAACCGGTTTGCCGCTTTGAATCAGCAGGGTTTCGTCTTCTTCCAGACTTCTCAGGCTATCCACAATCTGATCGTAACAGTCCCAGTTACGCGCCGCCCGGCCAATGCCGCCATATACCACAAGGGCCTGCGGGTTTTCAGCCACCGCCGGATCAAGGTTATTCATCAACATTCGTAGCGGAGCTTCCGTTGCCCAGCTTTTTGCGCTGAGGGTTATGCCGGTCGGGGCCGTCACAATACGGGAGTTTAATCTGTTATTTGTCATCTGATCTAAACCTGTCTATACAACTTATATATACACTAATGCTAATCTAGGCAAAAAAGCAAGGGGTTTAAAATTTTATTTCCCTTATTCTGACTTTTCATGTTAGCTTGTCTATACAACAAGGAAATTTCATATGTCCCAATCACAGAATATACCAACCACGGTCTGGAAAGATGTCACCCTCCTGACCATGACAGAAGGTTATGGATTAATTCGGGACGGAGCGATTGCGGCTCGGGGCGGCAAGATCATCTGGCTCGGACAAGCTTATGAATTACCTGCCGAATATGAGGATGCTGAGATAATATCATGCGGTGGAAATTTTCTTACCCCCGGCCTCATTGACTGCCACACCCATCTTGTTTACGGCGGCAGTCGGGTTGTGGAATTTGAACAGCGCCTTGATGGTGGTGTAAGTTACGCAGACATCGCCCGCGAGGGTGGTGGCATCCTGTCCACCGTGCGGGCCACCCGCGAGGCCGATGAGAATATGCTGCATTTTACAGCCCAAAAGCGTTTGTTCCAACTCCGACAGGGCGGCGTCACCACGGTTGAAATCAAATCCGGCTACGGTCTTGATCTGGAAAATGAGCTTAAAATTCTGCGTGTGGCGCGGGCGCTCGGCACTAATCCCGCCATAGACGTGATCACCACTTTCCTTGGCGCACACGCCGTACCGCCAGAGTTTAACGACGATTCGGATGGCTATATGGATTATGTCTGCAACCATATGCTAGAAGCCGTGGTGCGGGAAAATCTTGCCGATGCGGTTGATGCTTTCTGTGAAGATATCGCCTTTAGTACAGATCAGATCGAAGGGCTTTTTGCCAAGGCCCGCGAGCTTGGCCTGCCGGTCAAATTGCACGCCGAACAATTGAGCAATAGCGGCGGTGCCATAATGGCCGCAGAATATCAGGCTTTGTCCGCCGACCACCTTGAACATCTTGACGAAGAGGGCGTGAAATATATGGCGGCATCCGGCATGGTTGCGGTTTTGCTTCCGGGGGCATTTTATACCCTGCGTGATGATCAGCTGCCGCCTATTGAGTTGTTGAGAAAACATGGTGTACCTATGGCGGTGGCCAGTGACAGCAATCCCGGTTCCGCGCCCGTCCTGTCCCTTAGCCTGATGATTAATATGGCGGCAACATTATTCCGTCTGACCCCCGAAGAAGCGCTCGCCGGTGTGACACGAAATGCAGCACAGGCCTTAGGGCTTCACGATCGGGGCGCCTTAGAGATCGGTAAACGCGCCGACTTTGCCCTGTGGGATATCAGCCATCCGGCAGAACTGGCGTATCAGGTTGGCGGCAATCTTTGTGTGGGGGTGGTTAAGGACGGGAAGGTTATTTCACTCTCTTAACAGAAATCTGATCTTCGGTCAGACCAAGGTCGACCATATCCTGCGGCAGCCCCTCTCCCATAATCAGGGATGCGGTGATCCGGCCCATGGCGGGGGCGGTTTTGATGCCAAAGCCACCCTGCCCCGCAAGCCAGAAAAAACCCTGAGCTTCGGGGTCAAAGCCAACCACCGGGTGACCATCCGCCACCTGATTTCGCAGCCCCGCCCAGCTATGGTCAATTTTATCCACTTTCAAGATAGTGGCCTTTTCCAGAAAATCTGCGCCGTAAGCAATGTCGATTTCTTCCGGCTGAACATCGGATGGCGGCATGAGTTTCTCATCCCCGGGGGTCATGAGAATTTTACCTGATTCCGGCTTAAAATAATACCCCTCTGCCACATCCATAACCAACGGCCAACCATCAGGGGACAGCCCTTCATCAAGCGCAACCATGATCACTGTACGGCGCAGGGGCTGAATATGGATGGGGGAAATATCAGCCATTTCAGCGATCTGGTCAACCCATGCACCGGCGGCATTAATCACCACCCGAGCCTGATATATACCGGTGGCCGTTGTCACCCGCCAATTGTTATCAATTTTTGTGATTGCCGTAACTTCGGCTTCGGTGACGACCTCCCCGCCGCTATATTTTATGTCGCGCAGATAACCTTCGTGAAGGGCGCAGACATCCATGTCTGCCGCCCCATGCTCCACAAGGATGCGGTCCTGATAATCGGGGGCCAGAATGGGCAACAAGCGAATGGCCTGCTCACCCCTCACAAATTCCGTCTTGACGTCAATATCTGACAATTTCTGCTGGAGGTCATCCAGCGTATCTTGATTTTCAGGCTTGGCAACATAGATAAGGGGCCGGGGTTTCATCAGGTGCGCGGCACTAAATCCGTCGGGGGGATTGTTTAGAAAATCTTCGCTAGCCACCACAAGGATATTAAGCAACGGGTCGCCTTTGTTATAGCTTTTCTGAAAAATAGCCGAAGACCGGCCCGTGGTATGATAGCCCGCCTGAGCTTCTTTTTCAAGAATGATGACCCTGCCTTTTTGGCGTAGCTCATATCCGGCAGAGGCTCCGGCGATACCGCCACCAATGATTATAAAGTCTGCTATGTTTACTGCGCGGTTCACGGCTTGGGTCTGTCCAGAATCAATGATTTTC
>JAGLJX010000253.1 GCA_023142175.1 Emcibacter sp. | reverse complement strand
TAACCATTCCACGGCATGAAGGCCACGAGTACGTTACGACCAAGAGCCAGTTCGCCCATATCAGTCGAAGGCCCATCGGCCAGCACATCACCACGGCCCACAATATCGCCCACTTTCACAAGCGGACGCTGATTAATGCAGGTATTTTGGTTAGAGCGCTGGAATTTCCGCAGGGTGTAGATATCCACTGCTGACTTGCCTTCTTCCACTTCTTCGCTAACCCGGATTACGATACGGCGGGCATCCACCTGATCGATAATACCGGCCCGGTCCGCCACAATGGACGCGCCGGAATCACGGGCAACAACCCGTTCCATACCAGTTCCCACAAAAGGAGATTCCGCTTTAAGCAGAGGTACGGCCTGACGTTGCATGTTTGATCCCATCAATGCACGGTTGGCATCATCATTCTCAAGGAACGGGATCAGCGCCGCCGCAACAGATACAACCTGTTTCGGTGACACATCCATAAGGGTAATATTTTCTGGTTTGATCAGATGATGCTCACCAGCCTCACGACAGTCAATCAGTTCTTCGACGAAGGTGCCGTTATCATTCAGTTCTGTATTAGCCTGAGCGATGGTATATTTTTCTTCCTCCATGGCGGAAAGATAAATAACTTCATCAGAAACCTTACTATCACTAACTTTCCGGTATGGCGCTTCGATAAAGCCATATTTATTCACTTTGGCAAAGATTGACAAAGAGTTGATCAGACCAATATTCGGCCCTTCCGGTGTTTCAATAGGACAGATACGGCCATAATGAGTTGTATGCACGTCACGAACTTCAAAGCCGGCACGCTCACGGGTCAGACCGCCGGGGCCAAGCGCCGACAGGCGACGTTTATGGGTAATTTCAGACAAGGGGTTTGTCTGATCCATAAACTGGCTGAGCTGTGAAGAGCCAAAGAATTCACGAACCGCCGCAACGGCAGGTTTTGCGTTTACCAGATCATGAGGCATTACAGTGTCGATATCGATGCTGCTCATGCGTTCGCGAATAGCGCGTTCCATACGCAGCAGTCCAATGCGATACTGGTTTTCCATCAGCTCACCCACAGAGCGAACCCGGCGATTGCCAAGATGGTCAATATCATCCACAACGCCCTTGCCGTCCTTCAGGTCAACCAAAGTCTTAAGAACCGCCAGAATGTCATCTTTACGCAATACGCGCAAATCATCCGGCGCATCCAGATCAAGACGCATATTCATTTTTACGCGGCCAACGGCGCTCAGGTCATAGCGTTCACCATCAAAGAACAGGCCATCAAACAAAGCTTCGGCTGTTTCTTTTGTAGGTGGCTCACCCGGACGCATAACCCGGTAAATTTCAGACATGGCCATGTCCCAGCTCTCCACTTTGTCACCCATCAGGGTGTTGCGGATATGAGGACCAACCTTCACATGGTCAATATCAAGGGTCTGGACTGATTTATAGCCAGCACTAGCCAGCTTCTCCAGATGCTCCTCGGAAATTTCTTCGCCAGCTTCAATATAAATTTCGCCGGTTTTTGCATTGACTACATCTTCGGCAGCAAAACGGGTTTGCAGTTCCGCATCAGGAACTAGCAATTCTTTAAGGCCATCCTTGGCGAGCTTATTCGCCAGACGCGGTGTGACTTTCTTGCCAGCCTCAACCATAATTTCGCCATTGGCGGCATTGACCAGATCAAAGGTCGGCTTTACACCGCGCCATGATTCATGATCGAACGGCACAGCCCATCCGTCTTTTTTCTTCTTATAGGTAACCCGGCCATAAAAAGTGTCCAGAATCTCTTCAGTCGACATACCCAGCGCATAAAGAAGGGTAGTGACAGGCAGCTTGCGGCGACGGTCAATACGCACAAAGACGGTATCTTTGGCATCAAACTCAAAATCAAGCCATGAGCCACGGTAAGGAATGATACGGGCTGAAAACAGGAATTTACCTGAGGTATGGGTCTTGCCTTTATCATGATCAAAGAACACACCGGGAGAGCGATGCATCTGTGACACAATAACGCGCTCGGTGCCGTTAACAACAAAAGTACCACGGTCAGTCATCAGGGGAAGATCCCCCATATAGACGTCCTGCTCCTTGATATTCTCAACGGAACGGGCTTCTGTTTCTTCATCAATTTCGAATACGATCAGGCGCAATGTTACCCGCAATGGGGCCGCATAGGTCATGTCACGCTGTTGACATTCCTCAGTATCATATTTCGGTGCTTCCAGCTCATATTTTACAAATTCCAGAGATGCCGTACCGGCAAAATCAGAAATTGGAAACACAGATTTAAATACACCCTGCAAGCCATCGTTAGTACGATCAGCTACTGAAACGCCAGTTTGTAAGAACTGGTCATAAGAGCTTCTTTGAACCTTAATCAGGTTTGGCATTTCTGCCACTTCTTTAATACGACCAAAATTCTTACGAACTTTTTTACGACTGGAATAGGAAGTCGCCATGCTTTACCTCGCCATTTTGCCTTAATTCAGACCCTGTCACCCGCGCTGAAAATTTAACATTTCACCCTTGGGCAACCACACATTCGGCGTTACAAAAAAAACGCCTGCTCTTAACACGCCAGAAACCGCTTCAGAAAAAATCTGAAAACGGTCATTCATATCATTTATAACAATTCACTTAATCGATTACGAACTGTCTTCACTATTTTCCGCACCTATCAAAAGCATATTTATTTTCTCCCACCGGATGGTGAGAGGTGGCACGCGACCAAAATAGGCACGCGCCACCCTAACTCTTCAAGAACTTACTTAAGTTCTACGGAAGCACCAGCAGCTTCAAGCTTAGCTTTAATTTCTTCAGCTTCAGTCTTGGTAGCAGCTTCTTTAACAACCTTAGGAGCACCTTCAACCAGCTCTTTGGCTTCTTTCAGGCCAAGAGCAGTGATTGCGCGTACTTCTTTAATCACGTTGATTTTCTTCTCACCGAATGAGGTCAGAACAACATCAAATTCGTTCTTTACTTCAGCAGCTTCGTCACCAGCAGCAGGAGCCGCAGCAGCAGCAGCGGGAGCAGCAGCAGATACGCCCCATTTTTCTTCAAGCATTTTAGAAAGATCTGCAGCTTCCATTACGGTTAAGCTGGAGAGTTCGTCAGCAATCTTTTGTAGATCAGCCATTTTATTTATCCTTAGTCTAAAAAATTAATATCTTACCAGAAACCTAAGCGGCATCGCCCTGCGATCCGTAGGCACCAAATACACGAGCCAATTGTCCGGCAGGCGCTTGCGTAATACTTGCGAGCTTTCCTGCAGGCGCCTGAAGCAGACCAACCAACTTGCCGCGAAGCTCATCAAGTGATGGCAAAGCAGCCAGCGACTTAACAGCATCAAGGTCAAGCATGAGTGATCCCATAGCACCACCAAGAACTTCAATTTTTTCGTTTTTCTTGGCAAACTTGACGAGAACCCTAGCCGCCGCAACGGGATCATCGGAATAACCGAGGACCGCCGGGCCTTTAAGATAATCGCCAATAGACTCTATTTCAGTACCTTCGAGAGCAAGACGAGCTAGCCGGTTTTTAGCCACCTTAAGGCTGGCACCCGCTTCACGCATTTGTGCGCGCAAAGATGTCATTTCACTCACGTCCAGACCTGCATTGCGTACAACAATGACAGAGGCTGCGCTTGTGAAAACACCATTCAAGAAGGTTACCATTTCCTCTTTTTGGACCCGATCCATTCTCGTC
>JAGLJX010000252.1 GCA_023142175.1 Emcibacter sp. | reverse complement strand
GCGGGGTAACGCTTTTCTCAGGTGCGGCAGATATTGGACAGGGCAGCGATACTATGCTTGCCCAGATGGCTGCTGAAGTGCTTGGTCAGCCTATGGAAAACATCAAAGTTATCAGTGCCGATACCAGAACAACCCCAGTTGATCTGGGTAGTTATAGCTCCCGCGTGACATTCATGGCGGGTAATGCCAGCCGCAATGCGGCTATCCGTATGCGGCGAATTCTGGTGGAAGCGGCCTGCGAATTGCTGGAAATGCAGCCGCCAAAATATGAAAAACCAGAAGCACCTGATGACTTTTTCCGTCAGGGCGGACGCAAACCGGATTTTGAAAAGGGTTTCCTTGGGCCAAATCCAGATTATTCCGATGGTTTCATCATCGAAGACGGCCTGATCCGCTCCGAAAAACATAATGCCAGTGTCACCTATCTGGAAGCCGTGGAAAAGGCTCTGGAATTTGAGGGCATCCTGCAAACCAGTGGAACCTATAAAGCGCCAAAACTGGGCGGCAGTTTCAAGGGCGCAGGTGCGGGACTTAGCCCAAGCTACAGTTTCACCGCCTTCATCGTTGAGGTCACGGTCGATCCTGATACCGGATTTATCAAGGTGGATAAAGCCACCTGCGCCCATGATTGCGGTATGCCCCTGAACCCGCTTTCAGTCAACGGGCAGATTGAAGGCTGCATCCATATGGGTCTGGGACAGGCCCTGATGGAAGAAATGGTTTATGAAAATGGCGCAACGCAAAACCCGTCATTCCTTGAGTATAAAATTCCCTCGGCTTTCGAGCAGCCGGAAGTAGATATTGTTCCCTGTTACAGTGATGACAGCGAAGGGCCGTTCGGAGCCAAGGAAGCGGGAGAAGGTATTTTAGCCCCAATAATTCCCGCTATTGCTAATGCGGTATATGATGCAGTCGGCATACGCCTGACACAGTTACCCATGCGACCTGACCGGGTTCTCTCAGCACTGGCGAAAGAAAACAAGAAAGGGGCAAAGTCATGAGTTTAGTTTCAGAAAATTTTGATTTTGTCAGACCAACAAGCCTTGAGCAGTTGAATGAACTGGTGAAAGAGTGTCAGGAGAAAAACCAGAAATTTGCCTTTGCCGCAGGCGGTACAGATGTCATACCAAAATTAAAAACTGGCTCTTTTAAAATAAATAAATTTATTAGTCTTAATGGTTTAAAAGATTTAAATAATGTTACACTTAAAGATAATAAAATTATCATTGGCGCATTAACGACACTTTGTGACTTAGCAAATCATGGTTTGATCAAAAAATATCTGCCCGCCTTAGCCCATGCGGCCCATAAGGTTGCCAGCCCTCAGATTCGTAACCGCGCCACCATCGGCGGCAACATCATGGTCGATAACCGTTGTGTCTATATCAACCAGAGCAGCCTTAACCGTGAATGTCATGAGCCCTGCTATAAAGCAGACGGCGATGTCTGTCATATCGTAAAGAGTGCCAAGCGCGGTGATGAAATATTATGTCAGGCCCGCTTTGTATCCGACACCGCCCCCCTATTGCTTTTATTGGGTGCGAAGATCACTATTGCGGGGGCAAATGGATCGCGCAAGATAAATCTTGATGAGCTGTATCTCATAGATGGCATTGACAGCAGAAGCCTGAAATCCAACGAAGTGATCACCACTATTGAAGTGGAAATTCCTGAAAATACCGCCATGCATTATGAAAAACTTGCCATCCGTAACGCCCTTGACTTTCCCTCGCTCGGTGTTGCGATCAGGATTACAGGCAATGACCTGAGCGTCGCTTTAACCGGCCTTAATACCCGTCCGGGAGTATTCAGGGCAAATGCTGATAGTTATGATAACTTTGATGATATGGTAACAGACATCAGCGCACAGGCATCGGATTCTGTTAAAACCTACAGTCAGGATTTCTTCCCGCGCGGCTATCGAAAGGATATGATACCTGTCTTTATCCGGCGCGGCGTGGACAGCATCTTAAAGGAACAACAATGACTAATGTGATGAAAGACTATTTTCTTGATCTGGATGCCGCGCATAAAGACCCCAAGCGCAAGGTGGCATGGTGTACCTCTGTCGGCCCTGCGGAAATACTCCGCGCTATGGGTTTTGAAGTATTCTTCCCGGAGAATCACGGTGCTATGCTTGGTGCAACACGGGTTTGTATGGATACCATCCCTGTAGCAAATGCCAACGGCTATTCACCGGAGATATGCAGTTATCTAACCTCGGACGTGGGGGCCTATATGAAAGGGGTTACCCCGCTGACCAAGGCTTTCGGTATTGAAGAAGTCCCACGCCCCGATGTTCTGGTCTATAATACCAACCAATGTAAGGACGTTATGCATTGGTTTGAATATTATGCCACGGAATTTGACTGTCCCATATTTGGCATCCATCCGCCCACCAATGTTCCTGATATCAAACAGGAATATATCGACGATGTGGCGCAGCAGTTTGAGGATTTAATTGTCTTTCTGGAACCGATCATGGGTACGCCTATGAACTCCGACAGGCTGAAAAAAACCGTTGCTCTGTCTTGGGAAGCTACCAATCTGTGGTCAGAGGTTCTGAATACGGCACAAGCGACCCCAAGCCCGATGACATTCTTTGATGCCACCATTTATATGGGGCCGATTGTTGTGTTACGTGGCACACAGGTAGCCGTGGATTACTACAAGGACTTGTTGGTAGAGCTTAAGCAAAAAGTAGTCGACAATCATGCCGCCGTTGAAAAAGAGGGCAAACGTATTTACTGGGACGGTATGCCCGTCTGGGGCCGCCTGCGGGCATTGTCCAATACTTTTAATGAGAATAATGCCTGCGTTGTTGCCTCAACCTATTGTAATAGCTGGATTTTTGCGGATTTCGACCCCGATGACCCCCTGCCAAGCATGGCCAAGGCCTATATTAAAATATTCATCAATCGCAATGATAAATATAAAGAAGATTACATCGAAACTATGGTCAGGGACTTTAAAATTGACGGTGTAATTTTTCTGGCGGCGCGCACCTGTCCCAATAACAGTAATGCCTATTATAACTTACCGAAGAAGCTCAGGGATAAAGGAATTCCGACCATCACTATTGACGGAGACCTATGCGATTTGCGCTGTTATTCTGATGAGCAGTCGACTACCCTGATCGAAGCCTTTCTGGAGACAATTTGATGCCAACGGATGAAATATATTGGGGTGTTGATTGCGGAAGCTCAGAAATCAAGGTTGTCGCCCTTGATGCGCAAGGCAAGATCCTACTGAAACGCAAGCAAAAAACCCTCTTTCCCCTACAGGATCACGTGCGTCATGCACTGTCCGGTGAAGAAGGCGATCTATCACCCTTCACATCGCCAGACAGCGACGAGATCAAACCCGGTCACAAGGTTGTCGCCACCGGATATGGCCGTAAATATATCAGCTTTGCCCATGATGCCCTGACCGAAATAAAGGCTCATTTCCTCGGCGTCCAAAACCAGCTTGATCTGGACAAAGCCTATAGCATCATTGATATTGGCGGGCAGGATTCCAAGATCATAGCCATTGATCACGAAAAAGTTGACCAATTCATTATTAACCGCAAATGTGCCGCCGGAACCGGCGCTTATATCGAGGAGCTAGGCCATCGTCTCGAAGTCCCACTTGGCGATATGACCGCCCTTGCCAGTGGTAATGACAAAGAACTGTCTCTCAACAGCTATTGCACGGTTTTTTCGGGTCAGGAAGTGATCAAAGTGCTTATGAATGGCGAGCGGGTCGAAAATATCATCTATGCCCTCTATAGGTCGGTGGTAAAAAGGGTTATGGAAATGACCACCATCACCACGGATAATGTGGTTTATTCCGGCGGCGTTCTGCGCTTTCACCCGAAACTGGTTGAAATGTTCACCGAAAAGCTCAGCGAAGCCAACCCGAACATGAAAACTATGCTTGCCCCCAATGCCCAATACTCAGGCGCCATCGGGGCGGCTGTTCATGGCCAGAAAAATTAGCCGTTTACTTTCTCGGAAAATTGGCCTTTTGGGCGATATTGATGCAGATATGTCGGCAGGACAGCTTCCAGACAAACAGGGGTTATGCCAAGGTCGGGCAATCCCAATGCGTCCTCGCTAACCACATTATCCTTAGCCAGCATTCTGAGCTGATCCAACGTGATCGGCGGATTGGGTAGCAGGCCAAGGAAAAATACATTGAACGGCGCAATAAAGTCTGGAACATCAACAAACCATACCTCCTGCATGGCTTCCTTGGCGGCAATCTGCATCATTTCACGCAGGCTATAGGTATTCGCCCCGCCCAGTTCATATGTCTCGCCCTGCATATTGCTATCGCTCAGAGCCTTGATCATCACATCAACCACATCCCCCACATAAACCGGCTGGAATTTGGTATCTCCGGAGAATACTGGCATTAGTGGCAGGCTTGAGGCGGCCTGTGCAAAGCGGTTAAACAGCCCGTCCTTAGCGCCAAAAATAACACTTGGCCGGATGATAGTGGCTGCCGGGAAAGCGGCCGTCACGGCCTGCTCGCCGTGAGCCTTGCTCTGACCATATAGAGACGGCGAATCCGCATCAGCACCGATCGCAGACATATGAACCAATGTCTTGACCCCAAGCTCGGCACAGACCCGTGCGACTGTTTTGGCTCCCTGAGCATGAACGGCTTTGAATTTTTGAGCACCGCTTTCAAACAGAACACCCACAAGATTAATCACCGCATCGGAGCCCTGAATGGCGGCACGGACAGAATCTTCATTGCGCAGGTTAGCCTGCACGATCTGTACCTGACCCACATCGCCCAGAGGCTTCACATGCATAGATGAATTGGGCCGCCGAACGGCAACCCGAATCCGTACGCCCGTCTTGGCCAGATGTTCCACCAATGTTGTACCGACAAAGCCCGCACCCCCAAAAATCGTCACCAAACGCTGTGCCATTAAATTCTCCAAAAAAGCCATATTTATATCCGCCTTTTTATCTTTCCCCTGCCCCATAGTCCAGTGTATTTTAAATATTTCATTTCATGACTTGACTTTACGCTGATGTGATCGTAATCACAGCACACCATATCGTTGCCCAGATGGCGGAATTGGTAGACGCGCTAGCTT
>JAGLJX010000251.1 GCA_023142175.1 Emcibacter sp. | reverse complement strand
GATGATCGAAGGGCCGGGCCATGTGTCCATGAACAAGATCAAAATCAACATGGATAAACAGCTCAAAGAATGTCACGAAGCGCCTTTCTATACATTAGGCCCACTCACAACCGACATCGCACCGGGATATGATCATATCACCAGTGGTATTGGCGCTGCTATGATCGGCTGGTTCGGTTGTGCGATGCTGTGCTATGTGACACCGAAAGAACATTTGGGATTGCCGGACAGGGATGATGTGAAGGTGGGCGTTATAACCTACAAGATCGCCGCCCATGCTGCCGACCTTGCCAAGGGCCATCCGGGTGCGCAGTTGCGCGACGATGCCTTATCCCGTGCACGGTTTGATTTCCGGTGGGAGGATCAGTTTAACCTGTCCCTCGATCCTGAAAAAGCGCGGGAATATCATGACCTGACCATGCCGAAAGAGGCACATAAGGTAGCCCATTTCTGTTCCATGTGCGGCCCGAAATTTTGTTCCATGAAAATCTCACAGGAAGTGCGCCAGTTCGCCGACAACGGCATGAAAGATATGGCCGAAAAATTCAAGGATTCCGGCAGCGAGCTTTATCAAACCGTGGGCGCCAATAAAACATCCAATGATGCGTTGGGGTGAGGGGACATAATATAGCTCCGTCATTCCTGCCTACGCAGGAGGCAGGTATCTAGTTAAATAAAAAGAAGTCATCTCCGATGTCATTATTTATTAAGAGGACTGGATTCCTGTCTTCGCAGGAATGACTAAGGTGAGGCGAGGGTGTGGGAATGATGTTATTAAGGGTGGGACATATTGTTATGACCCTCATTTTACTGTACTAGGGAGCCATGTAGGAGATCATATGGCTGGGACTAACAGTTTGGAAAATGAAATATTACATGATGATGGCCCCGCGATTATTTTGATCGGGGCGCAGCTTGGCGAGAATATCGGCAAGGCGGTTCGGGCTATGTATAATTTCGGGCTGACCGATTTGCGGCTTGTGGCGCCGCGAGATGGTTGGCCTAATCCGGATGCAATCCCTGCGGCGGCGGGGGCGGATATTGTGCTTGATAAGGCGCGGGTGTTCGATACCACGGCAGAGGCCATTGCTGACCTGAGTTATGTTTATGCCACCACAGCGCGTCGGCGGGATATGATCAAGACGGTGGTCACGCCCCATAAATGTGCGTCCCTCATGCGGTCGCATTGCGATGCAGGGCAGAAATTCGGGCTTTTGTTTGGACCGGAAAAGGCGGGGCTTAAGAATGATGATGTGGCCTTGGCCGATGCCATCGTATCTGTGCCGCTCAATCCGGCTTTTGCGTCGATAAATCTGGCGCAGGCTGTGATCCTCATGTCTTATGAATGGTTTCAGACCGGAACCGACCAACCTGATCAATATACCCCGCAACTTGAGACCACACCCGCATCATCCGATGATCTGCAGAAATTGTTTGATCATATGGAGGTTGAACTGACCGAGGCCGGATATTTTCGCCATGATCAACGGCGCGCAACCATGAAGCGGAATCTGCGTAATATCTTTAAACGATCCGAGCTGACACGTGAGGAAGTAAGCACCCTGCGCGGGGTGGTAAAGGCCCTTGCCACGGGCGGTGGACCGGGCTGGATTGCGGAAAAGGCTGAATTGAAAAAGAAAGATGAGGAATAAGGTTTTGATTTTGGTTCCGGTGTAACAAGTTACACCATGAACCACGCTCAAGGCTGTTTTCCATTGACTTTCCCGTGCCCTTCACTATATTCCGCCAAACGTGAATGACTCAGGCGAAAATCTTGAGTTGCGTGAGGTAGGGCATATCTTATTTCATGGCGCTGATTTCAACAATTTAACAGAAGCGATTCTATAAAATGACTAAACGTACACAAGCTAAGTATAAAATTGACCGCCGCATGGGTGAAAACATCTGGGGCCGTCCAAAATCTCCCGTAAATTCTCGCGAATATGGGCCGGGCCAGCATGGTCAGGGTCGTCGCAGCAAGCTTTCCGATTATGGTATCCAGTTGCGCGCGAAACAGAAGCTCAAGGGCTATTACGGCGATATTACCGAAAAACAGTTTAAACGCATTTACAAAGATGCTGACAAAATGCGTGGTGACACGGGTGCATTCCTTGTTGGTCTGCTGGAAAGCCGTCTGGATGCTTTGGTATATCGTTCAAAATTCGTACCAACCATCTTTTCTGCCCGTCAGTTCGTCAATCATGGTCATGTGACAGTGAATGGCAAAAAAGTGAATATCCCAAGTTACCGCGTTAAAGTTGGTGATGTGGTTGAGATCCGTGAGAAATCACGTCAGATCCCCATGGTTATTCAGGGTATTGATTCAAACGAGCGCGATGTTCCCGAATATCTAGCTCTGGAAAACAACGGAACTAAGGTTACTTACCTTCGTGTTCCTCTGTTGGATGAAATTCCTTATCCTGTGCAAATGGAACCAAATCTTATCGTGGAATTTTACTCACGCTAAACTTAAGTTACATTCATAACCAAAATTTTAATAAACTGCCCACTATTATAGTTGGGCAGTTTTTTTGTTAATCACTATGCGGTATAATAAAAACTGATATAGATTTTGGTTGATTTTCCAAGTGTAGCATCTTCGTTACAATGAGAAAAATATTGTTAATAATTTTGAATTTTATTATGGTTTTAATATAGTAATGGGGAGCGTTTGGAGTATGTTTTTGTGGATAAGTTTGAGTTCTCTACAGCTTTTTTAATCGGTCAGGAAAAGATAGATTCTGATCATATTGACCTTATTGCCATATTAAATGAAATGGTTGATGGTTTTATGCAGGGTGATACGCGTCTCTGCCAAAATAAATGGCAGGAGTTTTACACAAAATTGGAAAAGCATTTTGCAGATGAAACAGAAATAATGATAAATTATGGTTATATAGATGATGATGTGGATGATGATCATCAGAAGATGTTAGACCATATTATAAATCTGGGAAATAAAGAGAATTCGTTGGAAAACTGGGAAGGTTGCCTTTATGAAATGCGGAATTATCTTTTGTCATGGATTTTGAAGAAAGATTTGTTATTCGCTGAGCATCTGGTCACGATAGGATATAATAAAACTTAGAAGATATAATCAAAAAAAAGAGCCCCCAACCGGGGCTCTTTTTTTGGTTAGGCCTTTGGTTTAATGTCATTCTGTTCAAACAACCCCACCAACTCACCATTGGCAGCCATTTCGCGGATGATGTCACACCCGCCGACAAATTCACCCTTAACGTAAAGCTGTGGAATAGTGGGCCATTCGCTGAATTCCTTGATGCCGTCCCGCAAGGCAGGGTCCTGAAGCACATCGAAGGCCTCAAAATCAACTTTGAAATGGTTGAGAACTTCTATCACCGCAGAAGAAAATCCACATTGCGGGAACATTGGGCTGCCTTTCATATAAAGCACGATGTCACTGTTTTTAATATCATCTTCGATACGTGTGAAAACTGGATTAGTCATTTGTTTTTCCTGATTAGTGGTTGTTTTATTCTGGTATTGAGGTTTGCAGGGCGAGGGCATGAAGATCATCACCCATCTTGCCCTTGAGGGCCTTATAGACCATCTGATGTTGCTTGACGCGGCTTTTGCCAGCAAATTCCTGTGATGTGACATGGGCAGCATAATGGTCGCCATCACCGCGCAAGTCCTGAATGGTAACTGTTGCATCGGGGATAAATTCCCGGATCATTTCTTCAATTTCTGTTGCTTCCATTGCCATTTTTTTGGCTCCTGATTAATCAATGCTCATATAGTCTGGCATCCAGCCCTTATGGGTGGTGAGCAGTTCTGAGACTGATATGGGGGCGATGTTGTTTAAAGTCAACTCATTGCCACCAACATTACCAATATTTTGCACAGATACACCAGAATTATTGGCAGCAGCCACAATGTTATCTGCTTTATCCGCAGGGACAGAAAGAATATAACGCGCCTGATCTTCACCAAAGGCGAAAGCATGGGCGGGTACGTTCCCCGCGTCAACGGTAACAGTCATACCCAATTTAGCTGCCATGACCATTTCCGCCAGGGCTACATAAAGCCCACCATCAGAAATATCATGACAGGCGGAAATGTTACCCATATTTATTTGAGCGCGGACAAAATCACCGTTTTTCTTTTCAACATTGAGATCAACAGGCGGCGGTGCGCCTTCTTCCCGCCCTTCCATAATTTCAAGATAAAGAGATGCACCAAGATGGCCTTGTGTATCCCCGATCAAGAGCAGAAGCTCACCTTCTGTTTTGGGCTCAATGGTGACCATCTTACTGGAATCATCGAGAATCCCAACACCGCCAATAGCCGGAGTTGGATGAATTCCAGTGCCGTTGGTCTCGTTGTAAAGCGACACATTTCCCGAAACCACCGGATAGTCCAACGTGAGACAAGCCTCGCGCATACCTTCGATGCATCCGACAAACTGGCCCATGATTTCGGGTCGTTCCGGATTGCCGAAATTCAGACAATCTGTGATCGCAAGCGGGGTCGCGCCCACGGCTGTGATATTGCGCCATGTTTCGGCTACGGCCTGTTTGCCGCCCTCTACGGGGTCGGCATAACAATAACGCGGAGTACAATCGGTGGATATGGCAATGGCCTTATCCGTTCCATGAACCCGAACCACGGCGGCATCCCCGCCCGGTTTCTGGATGGTATCAGCCATGACCTGCATATCATATTGCTGCCAGATCCAGTCGCGAGAGCATAGATGCTCAGAACCAATCATTTTAAGCAGAGCCTGTTTCATATCCGCAGGGGCAGGAACATCTTCAGTTTTAAGGAATGGCTTTGGTTGTGTTTTTACCCACGGGCGGTCATATTCCGGTGAATTATCGGCTAGGGGCTGGGTCGGAATATCGGCAACCACTTCGCCTTTGAATTTTAGGGTGAGATTGCCAGTATCGGTGATTTTTCCGATGACGGCAAAATCAAGGTCCCATTTATCAAAGATCGCCTTGGCTTCTGCTTCACGGCCCGGTTTAAGAACGATCAGCATGCGTTCCTGACTTTCGGACAGCATCATCTCGTATGGGGTCATGTTTTCTTCGCGCTGGGGAACCATATCAAGGTTAAAGTCAAAACCAACGCCGCCACCGGATGCCATCTCCACAGAAGATGATGTCAGGCCAGCCGCGCCCATATCCTGAATAGCAACAACCATATCGGTGGACATCAGCTCAAGACAGGCTTCGATGAGGAGTTTTTCAGTGAAGGGGTCACCAACCTGCACGGTTGGGCGTTTTTCTTCGGTATCTTCGGTAAATTCAGCAGAGGCCATTGTTGCCCCGTGAATTCCGTCCCGTCCGGTTTTGGAACCCACATAAATAACGGGGTTGCCGATACCTGCCGCAGCAGACAAGAATATCTTATCCTGATCCGCAAGGCCAACCGTCATGGCATTCACTAGAATATTACCATCGTAAGAAGGATGAAAGTTTGTCTCACCGCCAACAGTCGGCACACCAACGCAGTTACCATAACCGCCGATACCTTCGACCACGCCGCTTAAAAGAT
>JAGLJX010000250.1 GCA_023142175.1 Emcibacter sp. | reverse complement strand
ATTTTGTTCAGGGCTTTACCTGTACGTGAACCGGTTACGATAACTTCTTCAAATTCTTCTTCCGCTGCAGCTTCTTCGTCTGCGGCATAAGATATTGCTGATGCGGATGCAAACAGCATTGAAGCAATGATTGTCGACGATAATGTCGGCAATTTGCCTCTAAATAATGTGTGTTGGGGTTTTAATTCCATGAGAGTAGTCCTCCTAAAAATTTATTTAATTATCACTCGCTCACTATTGTGGTACGACTGCTTCTGCGAACAGTGAATACATAGCTGAAGATACTTTACCGACCGCAAAGCCTTCCCTATGATTTAACATTTTAGTCTTTCGGAAAATAAACAAAAGCCCCTCAATGTATCTTCAGACCTTACATTTTGTTGCTTACAAAAAGTTAAACTGTATATTTTGTACTGTTCAAATGATGCAATAAAATATGATATTTAATTTTTAATTGAATTTGGATCAGCACAAACGTAACTACACCAACCCCCTTAACAGGGGCTGGCGTAGTCTTTGTGTCGTTAAATTTTAGTAAGAAACAGTAAAGCCTAGCGTTACCTCGCGCCCACGGCCATGTGTATAATTCTGGAAAAATAATACATTTGACGTTGGCAGAAGATAGACTTTATCCAGAAGATTATCTGCACCCAGAGAAATTGTGCCCCCAAATACCGAATAGTTAACAGTCATATTAAATAGCGTAAAGCCAATGATATGTTCTTCACCGCTTACCCCCTCATTGATGTCTCGTGCGAAGGATGTATGTGAGCCTAAGACAACATTACCATCTTCAGAAAACTGCCAATCAATGGTCGCGACAAGTTTATTCGGCGGAATATTAAAGACCCCAATTTCCTTATCGAGAACTTCAGGGGCCGCACTTGATGAGTTGGTTTTACCCGTTGTCGTGGAGTAAATGACAGATATATTAACATCCTCAGAAACATTATAGTTACCAGAAACTTCAAGCCCTTGGATATTTTCCGGCGCGCGCCTCAATACAAAATCACCAATCACGGGATCTGTTACCAGATTAGCACCAAAGTCCGAAGTAGACTCATATAAGGAAATGCCAAACTTACCATTTTCTCCAGACCAGCTAAAGCCAACTTCAATATTATCGACAATGATGGCTTCCAGATCAATAATATCATTCACAGATATCTGAGGATCATTTGGACAACCATCAGGCTGAATTCCGCCGAATGGAAAGTTTAGCGGATCAGATGGGTCACCATTGGAGGATGTATCGTTGGAGCATCTCTGATTCCGAAGTGGAATACCGGCATTTGGAAGGGTAAAACCTTTAGAGTATGATGCATAGACAGACCATTCATCCGTCACCCGGTAGATTGCACCAAGGTTTGGCAGCCAGTCACCATAATTTATTTCACCGCCTAAAACAAATCTGCGGTCATTGTCCCATGAAGAGGTATAATCTTCTACATCAAGCTTACCATCTTCATGACGAATACCAGCCGAAACCGTAAGACGGTCTATATCCAGAGTGAATTGTGCAAAGGGTGCGAAACTGGTATATTTCATGGGGGGAACCCATGTGGCGTTCGATAAAGCCAACCTCTGCTGAGCTTCATCTTTCACAAAATCAGCTCCAACCTGCAGTCCGAAACCTTCGTTTCCAAATAAGCTATCCGTACTCCATGAAGTCCTCAGACCTTGTTTCTCAGAAGCAATTTCAGACTGCTCCACTGGAAATGGGCCAGTTGGAAATCCATCAGCATCCACGGGAAATGGTCTCAATACGGGGTCTGATTTACTTCTGCCACGTTCTGATTCAAAACGCATTGCCTGTGAAGCGTCATAGCCCATAATCTGCAATTTCCCGCCAAACAGATTATCATGGGTATAGGTCACAACATTCTGAACAAAGTCGTTAAAAGAAGCCAAAGCTCCGGGTGGTGATTCTTTTTTGGACGTAATTGGGATTTTGTTATTGAAATGAAATCCAAAGCCCGGATCGGCAAGATTAATACTGTAGCGGCACTGACATTCAAGCAGGAAATTACTGTGCGTAATCTCAAGTCTCTGCTCGTCGCCATCACCAAAATTTGCGCCTACTTTAATAAACAGGTTGTTGGACTGTGAATCCCTGTCAGACCCACTTGGGCCGATGGCAAGAGTTGCACCATCCCCATCATAACCGATACCTGTCTCAGCGAATGATCCTGCAACCAGTATATCATAATCTTCATTCTTATGAGCAGCAGTTATGGCAACGCGCCAACTATCACTATCGGTTTTGAATTGTGATCTATATTGCGTGGATACCTGCACCTCTGTCCCCATTTTGCTAGGGGTTTTTGTGATATAGTTGATAATACCACCAGAAGCACCAATACCCTCTGTTGCGGATGGCCCGTTAACGACCTCAACCCGCTCTACAACGCCCAAATCGGTAAAGATGCTGTCTCTGCTGCCATCCCTGAGAGGAGAACCCTGCGGCACGCCGTCAAGAAGTCGTAACGAAACACGACCACGCAGAGATTCCCCGCGCCGATCCAATTGCTGGAATGACCCGCCATAACCCGGCACAGTTCGGGCCAGCATGGCAGTAAGGTCAGCCGTCAAATTAACGTCACGCTTGATTGCTGCTTGATTAATAATACTGACGGCACCCGGTATTTTGTTTAAAGCCCGCCCCGTACGACTACCCGTCACGATAACTTCTTCAAGTTCATCGTCCTCCTCTGCCGCAAAAGACATTGTCGGAGCTGATGTTAAAAACAGAGAGGCGACCATAGTAGATGCCATAAGCGATTTGGTTAATTTTGAGATTTTTTGAGAGTTGTTATCCATGTCGTTTCCTTTGATTTTGTATTTATTACAGACGGATATCGCTGCTCAACAGCATTAATAAACCAATACAAAACCACTTCCACGACATCACGTTCACACGTTGCGTAGTCTTTTAAAAGCCTTCCTGAAAAATACTAAGGCTACTAAAAAAGATTTGCTAAATAATATTTTCCCCATTGGTTTTTCATCACCAGCAAAAAAATATTTCTAAACATAAGTTTTTATTAATATACTATATAATTCATAAGAGTATTTTAATATGCAAACATAGGAATACACTAATTTAAGCTGTAGATCAATGCTAAATTACTATATTTAAAACAAATTCAATCTATTTCTTCGAGAAACGCGGTAAGGAGCCGGATACGAATTGAGGATCGGCACCAGACCACACCAAGGCGCCGCGGCGCGCATTCAAGTGGCAAAGGTATGCGTACGATATCCAGATCTTCGGGCCATGGCCGCGCCCAATCCGGAACAAGTGCCACACCCAAACCCCGGTCCACCATAACTGCAATGGCATGCAGGGAGTTGAGTTCAAAACGCTCATTTGGCACAATATCAACCTCACGCAGATACTCATCAACCTGATGCCCACCCCACCAATTACGGTCATAACGGATCAGATGTTGCGTCGCTAGCAATTCATGGGGATCACAGTCTGCCATACTACTGGGCGCTAAAACGACCAAAGGCTCTTCACGTATCAATTGCCAGCTAACGGTCTTATTCAAAGCAAACGGAGCCTCCAGAACGAATGCCGCATCCAGCTCTCCTTTTTCCACCGCGCGGTGCAGGTCAATGGACAAGCCAGTCCGAATTGATACCGTGATCTGCGGAAACTTCTTAATTAAACGGGCCAGAATATCCGGCACAATTCCGGTCAGAGCAGTTCCCCCTGCGCCGATGCGAAGCTCCCCACCAATGGCATCATCAATAGCCACTGTATGAAGATCACCCACATCACGCAAAAGATTTCGTGCCCTTTCCAGAATCCGCGCCCCAGCCTCTGTTACAACTACCGTGTGACCGGACCTCCTGATCAAGGGGACACCAATCTGCCGCTCAAGGGTTCGGGTTTGCTGTGCCACAGCAGCGGGCGTAATATTTAGCTTACGCGCTGCTGCTGCCATTGAGCCACAATCAACCACGGCTACAAATGTATGTAGAAATTTTGTGTTCATTTCCCAGGTCTCTCTAATATCTATCCGTTACACGGTATCTTCTTTGAATATTGTAAGTCCCTCAAGCGTTTTGGGTGCCGGAAAGAGCCAACTTGCTGCATAACCGACTACGATACAAACAAACACGGAGAGCGGAAGATAGAAATAGGGATGAACCAAATCAACCGACCATGCTCCCAGCGTAACGGCAATACTAACGGCGACACCGATAACAACACCTTGCCAATTCGATCTGCGGGTAAACATGCCCAGAGTATATGCCCCGGCAAATCCTCCGCCTAAAAGCCCCCATAACTCTAACGCCAAGTCTAACAAAGATTTTATTTCAAAGCGAGTTAATAATAAGGCCAGACCAATGCCGATAATACCTGCTACGATTGTTGACATTTCTGCAAATCGTATTGTTGTTTTCTCATCAGCATCTTTATTAATCTTTTCATAAAAATCAACCGTTGCCAAGGTGGATACACTATTCAGAATACTTGAAAGTGTTGACATAGAGGCCGCGAAAATACCGGCTATGATAATTCCCGTAACCCCAAGAGGAAGCTCTGCGGCAATGAAAAGCGGGAATGTGGCATCAATTGATAAGGAGGGATCCATTCTTTCAGGAAAACTTTTATAAAAAACATATAGCGCCGTTCCAACCACATAAAAAAGAACACTGGCCGGAAGAATGATGATGGCAAATACCCATATAGACCGACCCGCATCCTTTGCTGTTTCAGTCGCGAGAACCCGTTGCATTAAGACCTGATCCTTGGGAAAGGTCAGAATAGTATCGAAAGTGACCAAAAACAGGAAGCCCCATATTGTCGCTCCCGTCAGATCGAAACTCCAGTCTACAAGTTTCATCTTATCTTCAGCCATCGCAACTGAGAAGAATTCACCTACACCGCCATCAAGCATCATAAAGATAAAACCAATGGCGAAAAATGTACCACCGAACATGACGACAAACTGTGCAACATCCGTCCAGATAACAGCCCTCATTCCCCCAAGCACCGTATAGATAATGGTGATAACACCCATAATTAGAATACTATAAGTTACATCAAACCCCGTCACGGTAGCAATCGCCAGTGAGGGCAGGAAAAGGATTATGGTCATACGCCCCCCAAGCTGGAATACAATATAAAGGGCGCTGGACAATACCCGAATACTCGGATGGAACCGTGTTTCCAGATATTGGAAAATTGACATCAAATTAAGCCGCCGCAGGAGCGGTACAACCCATATGGCAACAAATATCAACCCCACCACAACAACAAGGTTATTCAACAGATATTGCCAGTTGGTGGCAAATGCTTTTGCCGGGACAGCTATATAACTGATCGAGCTGGAATTAGAGGCATAGATACTTATACCTGCGGCCCAAAAAGGAATTGACCGACCCCCAAGGAAAAATTCACTCTTCGACCCCTGCGCGTGTTTTCTATAAAAATATAATCCGACACCCAACATTCCAAACAGATAGACTGCCAGCACAAGCCAATCAACCGTATGCAATAACTGCTTGCCTGTTTCAACATCTATGAATGTGAAATCAACGCCCGTACCATCCACAGAAGTTTGCCCCAAGAGAATACCATTCTTCCAGGGAACGCTATTAGCGGTGGCGGTTGAATCTACTTCTCCATAGGTCGCCCAAGATTCCGTTATCGTGTAATAGCTCATCATTTTTATATTCGCCACACCGTCATTTATCATGTAGAGAATATGACCTTGGCCCATAGGACGACCGCCGTTGGCAACCACAGTACCCGACAGTGCAGGCTTTTCAGACCAGCCTTCCTTGGCGTCCCATAATAACAATCTATCACTCGCCCCCGCATCATCTGCAACAGTCAAGATTATCAAAGAATTCTGAGCAACCATGGAGGTTACAACCCCCC
>JAGLJX010000025.1 GCA_023142175.1 Emcibacter sp. | reverse complement strand
GGCTTTGATTTTCGGGTAATGGATCGTGTTATTTTTCATTTTAGAGAATCCCAAAATGAAGAAGACCGTGCCCTTGGGGGGGGAGGCACGGTCTCCTATTAACTGTTAACCGAGGCCAACAGTGAATATCGTTAGTGATTAACCTTGGCGCGCTTTAAAGCGGCGGTTAGTTTTGTTAATCACATATGTCCGTCCACGACGCCGGATTACCCGACAATCACGATGACGGTTTTTCAATGATTTTAAAGAATTAACAACCTTCATGGTCTTCCTCGCCTAAATAAGCTATATATAAAAAATAAGCAGTTAAAAGTTCGGGCGAAAATTATATCCGATTGCGATGAATGTCAATAACAAAGAAAGTATATGGCGTATAAAAATTGCCCCCTTCAGATTCATCGCACCCAATAGCTAAAATATATACTTTTTTTAACTCTCCATAAAGGAGATCCCTTTACTATAAGTATATGATAACGTATTTCACCATCAAACACAATAATGAAAAAAATGACCATGCTAGTAGATCAATCAAAAGATAAAGCGCCCTCCGTAACAATCGAACTATCAGAAGAAATTGGTTTTGTGACGCAGGTAAGTGGTACGGGCCTAGCCGTTTCATGCGAGATTAATGCATTGCATAAATCTATGGATGTTGGTGATTCGTCACGCATGCCCGCAGGATTGATTGGAGCCATAGTCAAAATCAAGGTTAATAAGGGATTTGTTTATGCAACGGTCCGTGAAATTGTCCGGCAGGACGGAAGCACTGACAAGGTATCGCACGTCCTGATGTATCTTGATTATCTTGGGCAGGGTGTCAGGGCGCCCTATTCGCCCACTGGTATTGATTTTAATCGCGGGATAGCAGATTTCCCTACGCCGGGGCAATTGGTCTATGAGGTGAGTTATGAAGACCTTGAATCAATTTTTGGCGTGAATGACACCAATCATTTTCATGTGGGGACCGTATATCCACAACATACGACGCCGGCGTCCATTATGACGGACAATCTTCTGGGTAAGCATTTTGCTGTGCTGGGTAGCACCGGCACAGGTAAGTCATGTACTGTGGCGCTCATCATCCACCGAATTGTGGAAAGGATGCCCAAGAGCCATATTATCATGTTGGACCCTCATAATGAATATACCTCTGCTTTTGCAGCTTGCGGGGAGCATTTTGATACAAGTAACTTGCGATTGCCCTATTGGATGATGAATTTTGAAGAACATGTTGAAATGTTCATCGGTATTCGACGCACGGCGGAACGGGAAGTGGAAATTGATATTCTGCGGCGTTGTATTTATGCGGCCCGGGTCGATGCAGCCACTGATATGCAATCAGAAAAAATAACGGTGAATTCACCCATCCCCTATAAACTTTCATTCCTTCGTGAATATCTGGATAAGAGTATGGGCAAGCTTGATAACCCTGAAAAAATCATGCCTTTTATGAGGCTTAAGGCAAAAATTGAAGAATTGAAACGGGATGTTCGGTTCGCCTTCATGTTTTCAGGTATGTTGGCTCATGATAATCTTAAGGACGTCATTAAGAACCTGCTACGCTTTCCTGTAGAAAATAAGCCGGTATCTACCATTGACCTGTCCGGCGTTCCCTCTGAGATCGTTAATGTAGTGGTTTCCATGATCAGTCGGCTGGTGTTCGATTTCGCCGTTTGGAGCAAGGGAGAAGATGCAAGGCCGATTCTACTTGTCTGTGAAGAAGCTCATAGATATGTCCCCACATCGGAGGATGCGGTCTTTGGCTCTACGAAACGGGCTATCGAACGTATTGCCAAGGAAGGCCGAAAATATGGGGTGTCACTGGGTCTTGTGTCTCAAAGGCCAGCGGATGTTTCTGAATCAGCTCTTTCCCAGTGCGGAACAATATTTGCCATGCGGATGAATAATGAACGGGACCAAAAATTTGTTGCAGCTGTTATGCCAGAAGGAAGCAAGGGGGCATTGTCAGCGTTGTCTTCCTTACAAAACCGTGAAGCGCTAATAGTAGGGGAAGGGGTCAAATCTCCAGTACGGGTTATGCTTGATAAACTGGAGGAATATAAACGGCCATCAAGCGCCAATCCTGTTTATTCAGAAGACTGGCTGAAAGATATTGAAAATGATGATTTTATTGTGGATACCATCGAAAACTGGCGTAATCAGGGGCGCTAGAAATAAAATATTAAAATTGCACAATAAAAATAGCCACTAGGAAAACCTAAGTGGCTATTTTTATTGCATGATTTAATGGTCGGGGAGACAGGATTTGAACCTGCGACCCCCTGTACCCAAAACAGGTGCGCTACCAGGCTGCGCCACTCCCCGACGGGATTAAATCTAACGTGCAAGGCTTAATACAAGAAGCCCCTCCCAAGGGCAAGTGCATTTATTCACTATTGACATTTTTTTTAGGTTTTTTGTGATTAATGGCTGAAGAAGGGGTGTTCTATTCTATCCCCCACACGAATATTAAGCTTGTTAGTCATGCCCGCGTTTAATTCAAGAGCAGAAATAACGGATTCATGAGAAGAAATAACATCAAGAGAATGTGGCACGGTGGACTTTGCAATGTGAACTATGAGGCCCTTTTGATTAATGAACAGTATATCGAGCGGGATGAAAGTATTTTTCATCCACATAGTCACCATCTTATTTTCCTTAAAAAGAAACAACATACCATCCCGGTCGGCCATTTTTTCTCGAAACATCAAACCTCTGGCCCTCTGATCATCCGTTTCGGCAATTTCAACCTTAAACCTATATTTATGGCCCACGGCTAAAACAGATAATTCGGATCGGCTAAACGTGACCTGACCCTCAGCAGAAAAAGAGAGATGACAGGGCAGGGCAGTCATAAAAAGAATGCTCAGGAAGAATAATATGCAGTTTTTTCGAAGAGATTTTATACGCACAGCATTACAGATCCAAAATCACTAAAAGATAACCAGATTAAATTTTGATGGCCTTAACTACCAAGCCTCGTTCTCCATCATCGACGGCAACGGCGACAGTTTGACCGGGAACTAAATGGTCTACACCATATTTACGTAATAACTCCATATGGATAAAAACATCTTGCCCGCCATCCCCACGATTCACAAAACCATAACCACGAACTCTGTTGAACCATTTAACAGTCGCTTCGACAAATTCAGAATCGTCCACATCAATGTGTGCTATTTGGGGTTGTACTAATTCGATGTCCGTGCCGATAGCGGTAGTTAAGTCAAAGTCAAGAATCTTTACGGCCTGTCTACCCTTTGGCCTATCCGCAGATAAACATCTAACCGTTGTTCCTTCCGGTAACATACGGCGTCCAATATCTTTCAAGATGGAGAAATGGACTAAAATATCACCTTTGTCGTCCTCTGGTGAGATGAAGCCATAACCTTTAACAGAATCAAACCATTTGATTGTACCGTTAATTTCATCAAAATGACCAGTGGTTGTATCAATTGTGTTCACAGAACCAACCCCATCATCTTGACTCCTACTATCCATATCTAATTGGATATTTGCCGATGAATTTAACTCCATATTACCTCACTCTCTTTAAAGCGCTCCCCAATCAAGCAACTGTTACTTTCGATCTTACTAACATAATAGCACAAAAACTGAAACTCGCCAGTAAATTGTGAAATTATTATA
>JAGLJX010000249.1 GCA_023142175.1 Emcibacter sp. | reverse complement strand
TAACAGGTGAAGGCTATGGCGGTGGTCGGCATTTAGCTTGGTAAATTTCTGTAACCGGCGGAATTTTTCACTTGGACTTTCTAAAGGATTAAGCTTCAGAAAAAACTGACCCAGATCAGGATGGGGGGCGAGCTTCCAGATAGTCTCAATCACTTTTCCGGCTTTACCCTTATCGTCTTCCCTCAGATGGTGACGGGCGAGGAGCAGGGCCGCGGAAATGAATGTAGGGTCTTTTTTCAGGGCCTGCTCGGCAAAGGAACGGGCAGTTTTTTTCTGACCGGCAAGGTCTGCTTCAAGTGCCTGACAAAAACACAACACGGCGGTCAGATGTTTTTGTTCGTCTTTATCTATGACCTTACTCTTTACCAGCTTGATTAGTTCCTGATCCGCATCGGCCCATTTGCTATGCCGGGTTAAGATGTCAAAAAGTCTTTGGTTAATCCATGGGCTGTTGGGACTTAACGCCAGCATTTTAAGAAGAATATCATGGGCATTTTTACTGTTTTGATCTTTGAGTTCCTGTTCCAGCCGGAACTTCAGGGTTAGCATCTGGCTACCCGATGTGGCGCTCAACAAGCCAAGGTATTTTTCATCCCCACTAGCCTTTAACAATAGACGTAGGGGCCCATTATCCGTTGGTAATAATCCACGGGCCTTCTTGCCATGTTTGAGGGCGGCAGTATTGTCATGCACCGCAAGCGCCGACCAGCCAAGGTCTAATTCTACCAGCCCCTTCTCGCGCCGGCTTGCCAGTCTTTTGGGGCTGGTCAGGGGGTTGTCGGTTATGAACCAGCGATATAGCTTAAACAGATACCAGCAGGCAGCGGTATAAAGCAAAATAAGCAGGCAGAGGATCGCCACAGACATACGAACTTCCCAGCCGCGCCAGTTAAGCTGAATGCTGCCCGGATGATCGGCAAACCAAACCGCACCAAGGGCCACAACAATGGCCAGGGTAATATATAAACCAAGCCGTATCATGAGGGGGTCTCCGTGTTTTTCGGTTTTTCATGTATCAGAAAATAATCTGCCGTAAGGCTTTCTATGCGGTCAAGTTCATTCTCGGCCTGCAAATATATCTCTGCCCGCAGGACCCAGCCCTCGATCTTGTCACGCATATTATCAGGCAGATGTTTCAGCACGGCTAAGGTTTCTTTCAGGTCAAGCTGACGCATCATCCGGTGGGCGTTGGCAATGATATCATCCAGACCATTCTCTACAGTATTTTCAGTTTTCCGCACTATTATTAGATTTTTGGTGCTGTTATAGGCCCTCGTCCACCAGGGATCATCCCCGTGGCTTGATTTTGCGCGGATCAGTTCCGGTATCAGGTTATCAAACTGGTCACGCAGACGGCTGCTGGTTGCAATACCGTCTTTATGGTCGCTGAGCCAGTTAACGGCTTCTGTGATTTGGTCATTGAGAGCCAAAGAGCCCTGAGACATCATCGCCTTGAGGGCATCAATTTCCGCGCCATATGCCGCGCCGGACATGACCTTGCGCCGAAGTTCCCCGATACGAAACGCGATCAGGGCGCCGTTGCTATCTCTGGCTGCAAAGGCTTCTACCTTGCTCAGGCGTATTTCCATATTGCTTAATTGTTCGGCCTGTGTGGTGGTGGTCTTGACTAGTTGTGATCGTTCTTGCCGAGCATCCTGCGCGTCTGATAATCCCTTGCTCAGCGGCACGAAGGAGGCCTCAAGCTGGCTCATACGGGCCAGAAGCATATCGATGCGGCCGGATTGGGACATATCGTTCTGCTTGGTTTCGGCCTGTTCCAGCTTACTCAGTCTTTCCAACAGCAGGGGGTCTGTTTCCGAGGGAATATTATTCACATCTATCAAATTTTGAATCTCAGTACCCTGCCCGTTTAAGCGGCTTTCCAGAGCGGCTAGCCGTTCGGCTAAAAGAGGATCTGCTTCGGGTATGGGCGCACCCCCAACCCATTTGGCAACGACAGGCAAGCGGTCTTTAAGGATTGGCAGGAAATATACAGCAATAGCAGACCCCGACAGGAATATGATAAGTATCAGCAGAAAACGCAAAGACCAATTGGTCTTATGTGTTTTTGCAGGTTCTTTTTTTTCGACGGGTTTTTGTTGCTTGGATTTCCGTTCCGCCATGATTTCACGGGCATTCTTGTCTGTTTTTTCCGGGGGAGATTTTTTTTCGGTCATTGCCGATTTTCCTCTAACTTTACGTTAATCATGTTGAATAGATTATATTGATCTGGTTGTGATGCGGTCAATATTGTTTGCCATTTGAGCGATCTTATCACATCAGATACGGCGGAACTAAGACAAAGCGCGGTAATTTCGGTTAAATGACCCTGCAATTCAGCCGCCCTGATGAGTTGGGCAAAAGCCTTTGCTGTGCGTGGAGAATATAGGGGGATATGAGTAATTTTACCGGACGTTATCAGCTCCCGCGCTGTCTCAGACAATACCGAGGCCTTTGCCGCCTTGTAAAGCTGTTCACGGCTGATGTGAAAGCCAGCATCTTCAAGGATGCCGGATAAATTACCCGCCGTATCTTGACCGCTCACATGCAACAAGCTCCCGTCTTGTGGCTTGAGGGTGCGGATTACAAGATCAGCAAGCTTGTTCACATCCCCACCCGCACTGAAGACCGCTTCAAATCCGGCCTCTTTTGCTTCAGTCGTGGTGGCATCTCCGACCGCATAACAGGCCATGGAACGGTTCTGGTTATTTCTGATAAAGGCGCGCACGCCATTGGCGCTAGTGAATAGAATGGACTGAAAGTTGTCTAAGTTAATTTCTTGTTGATCAAAATAGTTGATTTTCAGCAGAGGGGTGATGCTGACCAGATGGCCAAGACCCTTTAGGGTTTGTGCTAGTTTCTGGCTGTCTTCTTCTGGTCGGGTTAGCAGAAAATGCATCTACAATCCTGCGTTAAGTTTCTGAAAAAACACTTTACCTGCTTTGTCTCGAAGAGCTTGTCCCACGGATGTTCCCAGTTTTTCCGGATTATCACCGCTGGCCTCAAAGACATGGCTTTCACTGCCATCGGGCAATGAAACCAGACCCTTCAGGGTAAGTATCCCCGCATCAACTGTGGCATAACCCGCAATCGGGGTGCGGCAGGAGCCATCGAGAATTTTCAACATCGCCCGTTCGGCCCGTACGCAGACCTCGGTGTCATGGTGATTGAGGGGCTGGAGCAAAGCTCTTGCGGCATCATTTTTGCTGGCGATTTCAATGCTAATTGCGCCCTGCGCCACGGCGGGTAGGAAATCTCCAACCTCTATAGGGTGAATTCGGTTATCTTTCAGCCCGAGCCGCTTTAGCCCCGCCATGGCAAGATAGGTGGCATCGACGATATCCTCATCGAGTTTTCTAAGGCGCGATTGCACATTGCCGCGAAAGGTTTCGACTTTGACGTCACGGCGTATGCTCAGGGTCTGGGCCTGACGGCGCAGGGATGCTGAGCCGATGACTGACCCTGCGGGCAAATCCTGTAATGAGCTGGCCTTGGCGGAAATAAAGGCGTCACGCACATCTTCCCGTTCCAGATAACAGACAAGTTCCAAGCCGTCCGGCAGGCTGGTTGGCATATCTTTCAGCGAGTGAACGGCGATGTCTATGTCCCCCTTGAGCAATGCCGCTTCGATTTCTTCGGTAAAAAGACCCTTGCCGCCAATTTCAGACAATGGCCGGTCCAGGATGCGGTCACCCTTGGTGGACATGACGACAATCTCGATCTTATTTTCCGACAAATGCTCATGGGCGCGGATCAGGCGGGCTTTCACTTCATGGGCCTGAACCAGCGCCAGTTGGCTGCCTCTTGTGCCGATACGTACGGAAATTTCATTTTTATTGCTGTCTTGCACGGCATTGGCCTTACTATAATAGTGATTTGAATATATAATCAGTTTTAGATTAAATTTAAAGGCGATGCCATTAATAATGCGGGATATGGATAAAAATATACGGGTGCTTGGTCTGGAAAGCAGTTGCGATGAAACGGCGGCGGCGGTGGTTAATGGCGATGGTGTAATATTGTCCAATGTTGTGCTGTCGCAGATTGAGGAACATAGGCCATATGGCGGTGTGGTGCCGGAAATTGCCGCGCGCGCACATATCACCCATATGGACCGCCTGATTAAACAGGCTCTGGAAGAGGCTAAATGTGGCTTTGGCGATTTGTCTGCCGTTGCCGCCACCTCCGGCCCCGGCCTCATTGGCGGGGTGATGATCGGAATGATGACAGGCAAGGCGATCGCGGCGGCGAAGGATATTCCCTTCATGGGCGTTAATCACCTTGAAGGCCATGCTTTAACTGTCAGAATGACCGATAAAGTCAAGTTTCCCTATATTCTTTTGCTGGTTTCCGGCGGACATTGTCAAATACTGGTGGTTAAAGGTGTTGGGGATTATCAGCGGCTTGGCACCACCATTGATGATGCGGCGGGGGAAGCGTTCGATAAGACTGCAAAAATTCTGGGCTTAAGCTACCCCGGCGGTCCGGCGGTAGAAGATGCGGCAAAGCTGGGTGATGAGACCAGATTCGCACTGCCCCGGCCTTTGAAGGGCAAGCCGGGCTGCAATTTTTCTTTTTCTGGTCTGAAAACGGCGGTTCGGCGCGAAGTGGAAAAGCTGGGCGATGAGATTAATCAACAGGATATGTACGACCTTGCGGCAAGCTTTCAGCGGGCTTTATGCGATAGTATCCTTGACCGGATGGCAAGGGCATTGGATTTATATCTTGAACAATATCCCAATGGCCCCCATATTCTTGTGGTGGCTGGTGGTGTTGCGGCCAACAGCTTTTTAAAAAGTAATTTAAGACAACTTTGTGACACCAAAGGCTTTGATATCATTGCCCCGCCACCGAACTTATGCACGGACAACGGTGCGATGATTGCCTGGGTCGGGGTTGAAAGGCTTAAGCTTGGCATGATTGATGAGCTGGATATAGCCGCGCGGGCGCGGTGGCCGCTTGACCCAAATGCGCCACCCGTAACGGGGGCTGGCGTTAAGGCCTGAGATAAAGTTAGAGGAATGATAAGAGAAAAATATGGCCATATATAATAACATAAGTGTGATCGGCGGCGGTGCGTGGGGAACGGCTCTTGCGGCAATGGCGGCCCGTGCAGGGCGAAATGTTTTGCTGTGGGCGCGGGAAGATGATGTCGTGACGTCAATTAACGAAACCCATGAAAATAAAGACTTTTTATCAGGTATTTCCTTGCCAGAGACGCTAAAGGCCACCGGCGACCTTGGGCAGGCAGCGGCGGCGGATGTCATCCTGATGGTGGTTCCGGCACAATTTGTCCGCTCGGTTGCCCTTGAGCTTATGCCTCATATTACGGAAAGCACCCCGATCATTCTCTGTGCCAAGGGCATTGAACAGTCTTCGGGCAAGTTGATGAATGAAGTTATGAAAGAAGTTATGCCCAAAACCCCGCTTTTGGTGTTGTCTGGGCCAACTTTTGCACGGGAGGTGGCTTTGGGTATGCCCTCGGCGGTAACCATTGCCTCAAAATATCAACAGATTGCCCAGAATGTCTCTGAAACACTGGGTCAGACAACTTTCCGGCCGTATTTGTCACGGGATGTTGTCGGGGCGGAAGTGGGCGGCGCGGTGAAGAATGTTCTGGCGGTGGCCTGTGGCATTGTTGCCGGGCTGGAACTTGGCGAGAATGCCAGAGCGGCCCTGATCACACGGGGGCTGGCGGAAATGGTCCGATTTGGCGAAACCTTTGGTGCCAAGCGGGAAACCATGATGGGGTTATGCGGCTTGGGTGATCTGATTTTAACCTGTTCGTCCAGTCAGTCGCGCAATATGTCGCTCGGTATGGCTTTGGGACAAGGTAAGACGGTTGAAGAGATTATGTCAGGGCGCATAAGCGTGGCGGAGGGCTACCATACCGCCGGAATACTGGCGGAAATAGCCGAGCGCGAGAATATTGAAATGCCCATAGCCGGTGCAGTGAATAAGATACTTCATAAGGGTGGAAATGTGAAAAACATCGTTCAAAACCTCATGAAGCGCCCCTACGTTAGCGAAACATAGGATCAGATATGTATTTTATTATTTTAGCAGAAGACAAGGCAGATAGCCTGTCGCTCCGTATGGATAACCGCCCTGCCCATCTCGATTATGCGGCCACGCAAGGCTGTGTGGTGCTCGCGGGGCCGCTTCTGTCGCAAAGCGATGACCCTAAACCTTGCGGTAGTATGTTGATCATTGATGTGGTAGATCACACCGCCGCAGAAGATTTTGCGGCGGGGGACCCCTATGCCATTGCGGGGCTTTTTGCCAAGGTGGAGATTAAACCTTGGATGCCTGCGCTTGGGCCGTGGAAACCAAAATGAAAGCCAGTGAAATAGCGGGAGGGCCAAAGGCCGGAGAAATAATCTGTCGCCTGTCCGATATCAAGGATGGCAAGGCACGAGAATTTTCCTATTCCTCAGGCGATGATCTGTGCGATATTTTCATTCAGCGCCTTGGTGATGATGTTTTTGCCTATGAGAATAGTTGCCCCCATGCCTATTTACCACTGAATATGAATCCGGGGGTTTTTACCGAAAAAACGGGCAATTATTTCATGTGCCAGAATCATGGGGCCATGTTTGATATTAAAACCGGCCAATGTCTCGGCGGCCCTTGTAATGGGGAAGCGCTGAGAAGTATAGAAATCCAGCTGAAGGA
>JAGLJX010000248.1 GCA_023142175.1 Emcibacter sp. | reverse complement strand
AAACAGGAGAACCAAATATGCATTTAGAATCTCATCTTGCTACACTTTCAGAAAAACACCAAAAACTAGATAGTATTATTCACAAAGAGGAACACCGACCCTCCCCTAATAGTGTTATGCTCAACGGGCTAAAAAAAGAAAAACTGAAAATTAAAGACGAGATGGAACGATATAGACGACCGGAAGAATAACCCCCATAACAAAAGGCCCCCAAGCGAGGGCCTTTTTATTTGACATTTTCACATAAAATTAGCGATTTATTCAGTTGCGACTTCTGCTGCTTCCGTGTCTGCGGCTTCCACTACCGGAGCCTCTTCTTCACTTTCCACAACCGGCGGCGCGGATTTTATCACCGCCGCATCCAATTCACCCTGCTTGCAAAGACCCAGCAATACCGGATCAACAGCCTTGATTTCGCTCATATTCCAGTGGCTACGTTCCCGAATGGCTAAAATAGTCGGTTTCGTAGTCCCCACCAGACGGCATATCTGTGGGTTGGT
Organism: Emcibacter sp.; assembly: GCA_023142175.1. The sequence continues at coordinate 6,988 of JAGLJX010000248.1, read as the reverse complement.
AAGTTCAGGATGATATTTCAGCAACCATGCAATGGCGTCCGGTTTATCCTGTCGTTTAGATACGGGCGTATAGCGTGCGCCACCAGAACGGGTCTTGGCCGGAATTTCATCCACTATCAATTTCAGGCTGCGGGAGCTGTCATCCTGACATTTCTCAATGTCAGGCCAAGTCAGCTGACCGTTTACAATCGGGTCCAGTCCCACAATATTCTGGGCAACCTGCTCATCGGCAATGCCCTGCACTTCCAATTCATGCAGGCTACAAAATTCACCAATCTGCCGAAACGACAGGCTTGTGTTGTCAACCAACCATACGGCTGTCGCCATTGGCATCAAAGGCTGTGTCATTTAACCTCCTACGGGATATTATCCGCTTTGCTTAATCATCCAAGATAACTTCGGCGTAACATAAAGGAATTCGCTCAATAGGGCAAAGCTTTATACACGCCAAAAATGTCATATTTGTTTCTAGGCAAAAGGGCAAGTAAAAAAGATGATCTCGTCAGTAACGGCGAACACATAAATGTGACTTAATTCCGTACAAGAACATATATTATGTGAGTGAGTTTGCGGACATTACCCTGTATGATAGCTTTTTCCAATTTCCAACAACGGGTCAGACAGCATGAAAAATATTATCTCACTCATCCTCAGTATGTTATTATTTTCAATGGTTTATGGCACGGTTTATGCCGCTGATACGCTCAGTGGTAATGATATTCAGCATTTTATCAATGCCTTCAGGCCCGTACAGGAACTTGGGGGAAAGTACGACTTTAATGACGAGGAAGAACCCGCTGAAGATATCAACCCAGAAGATTTTACACCCATGACATATGTTCTTGAACTAATGAAAAATCATGAATCCTACGATGAATTCACGGATATCATATTATCCGCCGGCTTTTCTTCGCCGCAAGAATGGGCAGAAGTAGGGGACAGGGTCATGAATGCCTATACCGCGATCAGAATAATCGAGGAAATGACCCCAAAAAAAATACAGGAAATGCTAAAAAACATTGAAGAAGTCAAGAAAAACGAATATTTATCTCCAGAGATAAAAAAACAACTGCTGGAAAGTCTGACCCAGATGGTGACGATATCAGAGAATCTTACTGAGGGCGAGATAGCCGATCAGGAAGCCCTGAGCCCCTATCTCGACAGACTAGAACTATTATTTAAGGAAAAATAATGAACAGAACAGAAATTATGCGTCTGCGTAAATATCTGAATGATAAATTCGATACAAGTGAATTTCAGCTAAAAGGTGGCAACCAAAAAGACGGCAGCATGGAATTACACTTTGATGGTGAATTTCTTGGCGTCATCTATCGGGATGAAGAAGAAGGAGAAATATCCTACGCCCTCAATATTGCCATTCTGGAAGAAGACCTTCCCGCCGCATCCGACGCCTCATTGATCTAGCTCCGCCCTTGCCAGCCGGATAATTCGGTAACTTGCCGTCACACATAGCGTGGCCATGATGGTAGCGACCAGAAAATCCGGCCAGCCAGCCCCCGTAGCAAAAACCCCCGATGCCGCCACAATGATCGCAAGGTTGCCAATGGCGTCATTGCGTGAGCAAAGCCAGACCGACTGCATATTGCTGTCACCAACCCGGTAACGATAAAGCAGGACGGCGCTGAATAGATTGGCGAGAAAAGCGATAATCCCCATGACACCCATTATTTCAAAAGACGGGATTTTATCATGGAAAAGATAATATAGCATCTGTCCGTAGACCCAAAGGCCCAGCAGACCAAGACTGAGCCCCTTGAACATGGCAACCTTTGCCCGAACTTTCAGAGAATAGCCCATGGCCATCAGCGTTATGGCATAGGTCACTGTATCGCCGAGAAAATCCAGGGCATCGGCCTGTAATGATACGGAGCCTGCAAAAAAGGCGCTGCTGAATTCAGCAACAAACATTATCCCGTTAATGATCAAAACCAGCCACAACACCCGACGGAAAGATTTCACCTGTAAGGCCGTCTGGTCAATATTATCGTGATCACAGCAGCTGGACATAAGTATATGTTGGCTTTCAATGTTAGACTGTTGGTATATAAATAATTTATACAGGCAAACCTTTAATCAATCATTCAAATATTTGAATAATATCGATTTTTTCTAGGACATTTCTAACCGCTTTATGTAAAGTCCGATTCATGAATAAATTATATCATTATTGGTTTTCACCCGCCTCCAGAGCAATCCGTATTGCGATGGTGGAAAAAGATATTGAATTTGATATGGCCCTTGAACTGCCATGGGCCAGACGGCATGATTTTCTCGCCCTGAACCCGGCGGGAACGGTCCCGGTTATGGTTCAGGACTATGGGTTAGTCCTGTCGGGCGGTTATGCCATCCGTGAATATCTGGAGGAAAGTTCGCCCGATGTGCCATTGCTGGGCAAAACTGCCGCCGAACGTGGGGAAATCCGCCGGCTTATCGACTGGTTCGAGGTCAAATTTAACGAAGAAGTTACCGCGCTGTTGATTACGGAAAAAGTCATGAAACGCTTTCTCAAACTTGGCGTACCCGAAGCCAATAATATTCGTTGTGCCGCCATGAACATCAAGCAGCATTTAAAATATATCGAATATCTGGCAGAGCGGCGTAACTGGCTCGGCGGGGATAATATATCCTATGCCGATATTACGGCGGCGGCCCATCTGTCCTGCATTGATTATCTGGGCGATGTTCCGTGGGAAAACTTTGAGGGTGCGAAAGACTGGTATGCCCGCATCAAATCACGGCCCTCTTTTCGGCCTTTACTCAAAGACCTGATCGCCGGGCTGCCGCCCGTACCCCATTATAAGAACCTCGATTTCTGATCATGTCGAACCCGCGGGACGTCAAAGAGCATATCATCCGGGCGGCACAGACTGCGGGCTTTGATCTGATCCGAATCACAGACCCCGGCGGTCTTGAACCAAATGCAGATCATTTCCGTGAATTTCTTGATCTTGACCGACATGGCGACATGGCTTGGATGAAGGAAAAGGCCGACAGACGCTCAGACCCCCGCACCCTGTGGCCGGAGGTAAAAAGCATTATCCTGCTCGCCATGAATTACGGCCCGGATCAAGACCCGCTTGAAAACCTTAAATTAAAAGACAGGGGTAATATATCGGTCTATGCCCGCGGCAAAGACTATCATGACGTGGTTAAAAAGAAGCTGAAACAGGTTGCCCGCGACATTCACCGAACATTTGATGCCGAGGTCAAGGTCTTTGTGGATACCGCGCCGGTAATGGAAAAACCGCTTGCAGAAAAGGCCGGGCTCGGCTGGCAGGGCAAGCATACTAATCTGGTCAGCCGCCAATATGGCTCATGGCTGTTTCTGGGTAGTATCTTCACCACCCTTGATCTCACAGCGGATAAATATGAAACAGACCATTGCGGAAGCTGTCAAAAATGTCTGGATATATGCCCGACAAAAGCCTTCCCGGCCCCTTACCAGTTGGACGCCCGCCGTTGCATATCGTACCTGACCATTGAATATAAAGGCCATATCGCGGAGGAGTTCCGGAAACCCATCGGCAATCGCATCTATGGCTGCGATGATTGTCTGGCGGTTTGCCCGTGGAATAAATATGCCCGCAAGCTGGACGAACCCGCGTATCTGCCCCGCGCTGAACTGGCTTTCCCGGAGCTTGCCGACCTTGTAGAGCTGGACGATCAATCTTTCCGGCAGGTTTTTTCCGGCTCACCCATAAAACGCATCGGCCGTGATTATTTCATCCGCAATGTGCTCATCGCCATCGGCAATAGTGGCGACGTAAATTTCATTACGAATGTGGAACGAAAGTTAAAAGACCCCTCTGTTCACGTCCGCGCCATGGCCGTATGGGCGCTGGGACAATTATGTGATAATGAGGCGTTTCAGGATCTTAAAAATAAATATTACGATACCGAAACAGATCAGGATATCTGCGGCGAGTGGCTCAGGTAAGATACCTTCGGCTTACAAAAACAAAAAAAGGGATGCAAGCACCCCTTCTCTCAAAACTTCTCAGAATAGTGATTATTCTTCTGAATCTTTTTTATGTTTTTTCATTTCTTTTTTAGCTTTATGCTCTTCTTTTTCGGCCATTTTGCCTTCTTTGTGGGCTTTATGCTCAGCTTTCTTAGCTTCTTTCTTCGCCATTTTTTCAGCTTTTTTATGATGATCGCCTTCACCGGCTTGAACCATAACAGGGCTAAGTGCAAAAGATGCTGCGGCCATAATTGCTACCATTAGCTTTGGTGTAATAATATTCTTACTCATTGAAGTCTCCTCATTTTGGGTTTGATTTACGTACTATATTCGGTGGCAGGCATATTCCCGAGCAATTATGTCATAATTGTGGCTTGAGCAAATCAATGTTGATTCTGGCCGTAATAGCATAATCTGAATCTGGGTAAAGCTCGATGATCCTCTGCCACGCTAACCGGGCCTCAAGATTTTGTTCTTGTTCCCGGAAAAGGATACCACTTTCCAGAAGAATGGCGGGATGGTCCACCTGCAGGCGTTGAGCCATTTTCAAATCTAGTCTTGCCTTCAGAAAAGCCCGCCTTTTGCGGAAAGCCTTGGCCCTTTGCAGAAACCCTTCAAACTGTTGAGCGTCCGTCTCAATGGCAAGGGTGAAATCCTTGGCCGCTGCCTTATATTGCCCGCGCAATATTTGCAGCGTTCCCCGTTCCAGATATAATTCATAATAAAGCGTACGCGTGGTTTCAGGCCTGTTCGCACCAATGCCGGAGAGGGCGGCGCTATAGGCCACATAAGATTTGTCTAAATCCCCGGCTTGCTTCCATGACAGCGCCGCCTGTGCGTTAAGCTGCACCTTAAGCCTGGTGTTTTTCTGCGCCTCTGCGGGGTCAGCATCCCCCATAATGACCATATCATTGACCAAATTTTCCAGTAACAGGGCGGCGTCTTTTGCCTTGCCCAGTCTAAGAAGGCCAAGCGCCTTGCAATGACCCGCGGGAACCCCGCCCGCATCAGAAAAAATCCAGTTATCGGCATATGTTACAGCCTCTAAGGCATTGCCTTCCACCAGCGTCATACAGTGCTGATATTTAATTTCCGAGGCCTGCGCCAGTGTTGGCAACAGGCCTGAGATTATTATAATTGACATTAAATATTTCATTTGCAGGAATATGGCCTTAAAATCAGGCAAGATCAAACGAATATGGGTCAGGTTTAGAAATGAGACAAAAGCTATTCGCCTTCGGAATGGGCTATAGTGCGCGGAATCTTATCCGGCATCTAAAGCAGAAAAACCAATTCTGGCAGTATTCCGGCACGTGCCGAACGCCTTCCGATGACAACATCTCCATATTTGATGGCATCACCCCTATGGCCGACATAGCACAACAACTTGACGATGTGAGCCATATGCTGATTTCTACCCCACCTCAGGATGATATGGGCGACCCTGTTCTGCATCATCACGGCGTGGATATATCGGAACTTAAGCGTCTGAAATGGCTTGGGTATTTATCGACCACGGGTATCTATGGCGACCGGCATGGCGATTGGGTCGATGATGACACAACACCCGCACCCACTTCGCATAAGGGCGAACAGAGACTGGCGGCGGAACGGGCATGGCTTGACCTGTTGAAGAACCATGACATCCCCGTGCATATTTTCCGCCTTGGCAGCATTTACGGGCCGAAGCGCGGCCAGCTCACCAGTATTCTGGATGGCAAGGTGAAAAAAATTATCAAGCCGGGGCAATATTTCTCTCGCATTCATGTGGATGATATTGCACAGGTGCTTATGGCATCCATGAAAGCCCCAAATCCGGGCCGAAGCTATAATCTGGTTGATGATATGCCTGCGGCGACACCGGATGTCATTGATTTTATCTGTGACCTGCTGGGCCGCCCCCATCTGCCAGCCATAGACTATAATGACGCCGAGATGTCACCCTTGTTGAAGATGTTCTATTCGGAAAATAAACGTGTGCGTAACTGGCGGATAAAACAAGAACTTAATGTCACCCTTACATACCCCACCTATAAAGAAGGCTTCTCAAACCTTGTGAGAAGCCTTCCTTGAATGTTACCAATATTGGTTATTATTTGAACTTCACTTCCTGAAGCAGGACGCTACCATTCAATATTCTTAAGGACTCCCTGTCAACATTGGCCTGTGTGGATTTTTCCACTGATCCCTGAATTTTTGCGGCCATCTTCTCAAAATATTCATCATCGCGGTCAAATGACGCCCAATTCTTAAACTCCACCATCAGAACCAGATTAGATTCATTCTTACGGCTGGCTGCCACATTCAAAATTTTATAGGATAAAACATGCCCGTCTTTCATTTGGGCTTCTAAATATACCCGCCAGACGTTTTTCAGGTCGGCCAGATAATCATTATATTTGCCCGGTTTGGTCTGAACGAATGATATGTTCCACACTGAACCACTTTCATAAACTCTATCCGCTGATAATGCGGATGTTGACATAAGACTCACACATACAAAAACAGACGCGACAACACTCAATATATATTTCAACATTGTTCTCTCCTTTTTTGTTAGAATCAATTTCAAGTCATTTGAAAAGGAACATGATAATATACGTATATTCGAATTTTATCAATTATTTTATAGGTTAAGTATTTTTTTGATTAGACTAACAACCCAGAGATTTCTTTAACAATTTGACACAACCTCTTTAAGTCCGCATCTGTGGACAAGCGATGATCACCATTTTTCACATAGGTCGTGACAACATCTTCAGATTTAAGCTGGTTTGATATTCGCTGTGCCGTTGTCGGTGGCACGTCAGTGTCCTTCATGCCATGAACCAGCCGCACCGGACAGTCAAGGTCAATAGCCTTATCCATAATCAGGTGATCATCCCCCTCTTGCAGAAGTGTCATCGTCATAGCGTATGGCTCATCACCATAATCGCAGGGTTCATAATAAACCCCGTCCCGCCTCAGGGTTTCCTTGATCTCATCCGAATATTGGTCCCAGCATAG
>JAGLJX010000247.1 GCA_023142175.1 Emcibacter sp. | reverse complement strand
ATCAGGTCACCCGTGGTTACCTGATCAATGATCGCCAGCGCATCCTCTTTCCATGCGCCGATTGTGCCATCGGTAAATTCACCGGAAGATTGCCCGTGGCCCGAATAATCAAAGCGCAGGTAAGCCTGCCCACGGCTCTGACAGAAAGCGTCCAGCGCCAGCGCCTTTGACCCTTCCATATCGGACATGAAGCCTGCGCAGAAAACAACTGTAGGCCCCGTACCGTCGTGTTTTTTATAGGCCAGTTTACGGTCTTTGTGAGTGATATAGTCCACCGTCAGCTTTCATCCGAGGATTTGCAAATATCCTTTAAATCCTGCCATTCCTGATCGGTCAAAAGCGAGGTGAAATCTTTTCCACTTTCATTTTCTTCGATATGATCGGCGATATAGCTCATCCGTTCCTCTGATAAGGGGTGCGTTGAGAATAATTTCTGTAATTCTGCGGCGACACTATCCTTGTCTTTTTTATTCATGCGCTCGAAAAAACCCAAAATCCCACTGGCTGAAATATTATTCTCCGTGAGCGTTTCCAGAGCCTTCTTGTCGGCCTGACGTTCCATATCACGGCTATAGGACATACTCAGCGCCACCACCGCAATGCTTGCCGCATCACCCCCGAAAAAAGACCCGACAATACTGAAGCCCAGTATATTGACCAGTCCCTGCATGGGGTGTTTATAATAAACATTACCGGCCTCATGGGCAACGATGCCGGCTAGCTCTCCGGCGGATTCTGATTCCTGAAGCAATCCGTTAAGGATCACAATCCGGCCCCCCGGCGCGGTCAGGGCGTTTACCTGATTATGCTCCACCACCTGAACCCTCAGGTCATAGGGCAGGCCCTTCATCTGCACCCCCTGCACCAATTTTTCAAGCGCCTTGTCTCCGGCGTCCGAACGACAGGTATTAGCCGAATATTCTGTATAAAGACTATCCAGAACCCAATCCCCCGCCTTCATAGCCCAGCTATCGGGGATCACCGCGACAATTGCACGGTTGGCATAAGGATATAAAGCATAAAAGACGAACATAAGCCCGATTATTGCCGCCCCCGTTATCACCTGCCAGCGCACAAGATGCCAACTGCTGTCATTGGTAAGTTTCTTTGATATGCGCCTGAGATAATCTCTGGCAGGGTCATTCATGCCCTGCTCAAAAACCAAGGACAGACCGGGGCCATCAAGTTCCTTGTTTTTATAGATAAGCCTGCCGTCCGTTTTATCCGATGACATCAATTCTATATCCGCATAGTCCCAGCGGACACCGGAAGGTAAAATAATACCCTCCGATGTAATATTTACTTCTATGACGTGACGTTCTGCTGTCAGGCCATCAGTATAATGAGCTTCAACTTTCAATTGACTATCCCATGTCGAAGGCCTCTACCAGACCCTCCCCAAATTCTGGGCCTGTTTCCGGCGACTGGTTAATTTCAGCAAAATCAATCTGACCTGTAAAGGTTATTTCCTCACAAAAGAAGCGGGTCCATCGTTGCATAATGAACGGCGCACCCAAGCCTAATGTAAAGATTAAGATCAACATATTTACGATTGAGAAAGTAAGGAATTTACCCACAC
>JAGLJX010000246.1 GCA_023142175.1 Emcibacter sp. | reverse complement strand
ATGCTCCACCAGCCACGCCGAACAATGGGGACATTCCATACGGTGACCACAGGTCCGGCACAGGGTCAGCGGCGCATAGCCCCGACGGTTAAGATATAATAATGACTGCTCCCCCCGTTCAAGGTTTTGGGCCAAAGCATCCCGCAACGGCTCCGACAACCATGTTCCCGTACTGAGCTTATGGGCGCGCAGGTCAATGGCCTTCATATTCGGCAGAACAGCCGTTCCGTGACGTTCGCCAAGATAAAGCCAGTCATATTTTCCGGCTTCGGCATTCAATATAGTCTCAAGCGATGGGGTCGCCGATGCCAGTATGACCGGACAGTCTGCCTGCATGGCCCGCACGACCGCCATATCACGCCCATGATACATGACCCCGTCTTCTTGTTTAAAGGTACCGGAATGTTCCTCATCAACAACAATGAGGTTCAAATCCCGAAACGGTAGATATAACGCCGACCGCGCACCGACGACGACTCGCGCCTGCCCTTTAATTATGGCCCACCATGCCCGCCTGCGACTTGCGGGGGTCAGTTCTGAATGCCAGACCACAGGAGCTTCGCCGAATCGCGTCTCAAACCGCTCCAGCCATTGGGCGGTCAGGGCAATCTCCGGTACTAAAACCAGAATCTGCGCCCCTTCTGTCTTTAATGCCTCGGCTATGGCCTCAAAATAAACCTCCGTCTTGCCGGAACCGGTAATGCCTTCCAGCAACACCGGCTTGAAACTATGCCCCGTGACCATGCCGCGCATATGCTGTGCTGCATCCTGCTGTTCGGGGGATAATTTGGGGCCGGCATGATTGGCATCCGGTTCGGGATAGGGCGCGTCCCCAATCACATCCACCGCCATCATCTGTCCGGCCTTGACCATGCCACGCACCACGCCCTCACCCACCGCAGCAAGCTCGGCCCATGTTTTTATAGCCATTGGTAGTTCTTGAGTAGCCACAGCCACCACAGCGCTGCGGCCTTCAGTAAGTTTTTCCGGCAGATCAGATGCCAGACGATAAAAGGTCTGTTTCTTCGCACTCTCAAAGGCCCGTGGCACACTTACCGCCATCTTCAGCACCGCACCAAGCGGCGACAATGTATATGAGGCAACCCAGTCAATGAAGGTCATCAGGCTTTGCGGCAGTGACGGCAAATCAAGTTTGCCCATTATGGGTTTTAACTTATCCGCCGCCACAACAGTGCTTTGCGGCGACATATCCCAGACCACGCCCTGCAGAGTGCGACTGCCCAAGGGAACCTTGACAAAGTCCCCCTCCGTCAAAGAGCTATCCCCCTCCGTCAGATAATCGAACGGGCCGGACAGGGGCAGCGGTAATAATACCTGAATGCGTCTAGGCTCAGAACCCATAAAATGCTTTCTTAATTTTAGGCCAAAAATAAAAAGGCTGTTTTTTGTTGTCACTATATTATAAAACTGAATTCAGGAAATATTTTTTATCAAGAAAGGTTTATGGAACATGAAGTTCTTTTTAGATACGGCGGAAATTGATGACATTCGCGACTTGGCCGAAACCGGATTAGTGGACGGGGTTACCACCAACCCATCCCTTATCCTGAAATCCGGTCGGGATTACTTTGAAGTTACGAAAGAAATCTGTGATCTTATTCCGGGGCCGGTCAGCGCCGAAGTTGCCGCCACCGATTATGACGGCATGGTTGCCGAGGCCGCGGCTATTTATGATATTGCTGAAAATATCGCCCTTAAAGTTCCCATGACCGTTGATGGGCTTCGGGCCTGTAAGTATTTCACCGATCAGGGTAAAATGGTCAATGTGACATTATGTTTCTCTGCCGCACAGGCATTGCTTGCCGCCAAGGCCGGAGCCAGCTTCATCTCGCCTTTCGTTGGTCGCCATGACGATGTGGGCTTTGATGGTATGCAGCTGATCGAAGATATCCGTCAAATTTATGACAATTATGCATTCGAAACAGAAATTCTGGTGGCCAGTACCCGCCACCCCATCCATATCATCCAAAGTGCGCTTATTGGCGCCGATGTGGTCACCCTGCCGCCAAAAGTATTGCG
>JAGLJX010000245.1 GCA_023142175.1 Emcibacter sp. | reverse complement strand
ACGCCTTGAAAGAGGAGGATGTTCGGGAATATCTGATCCTGAACCCCGATTTCTTCGATCTGAATAAGGATTTGCTGGCTGTCCTGAAACCCACCCGCCTCAAGCGGGCCGATGGGGTGGTGGATTTTCAGGCTATTTTGCTGGAGCGCCTTCAGGTCGAAGTCACCTCTCTAAGCGATACCCAAGGGTCTTTAATCAAGGCCTCCCGCAGCAATATGACCACGCAGGCCCGCATCCATGCAGCGGTTTTATGCCTGCTCGAAGCCGAGGATTATAGCCACCTGTGCCATATTGTCTGCAACGACTGGATTGACATATTACAAATCGACAGCATCACTATCTGCTTTGAGAAAGGGAATAAAAACCTCCCCAGGAGCAATAATATCCGCCTGTTGAAAAAAGGCATCATCAATAAATTTCTTGGGCATGAAAATGCGGTCATCCTACGCGGTAATGTGAAAGCCGCCGAAGAAATTTATGGCCCTGCTACCCCGCTGATTAAAGCCGAAGCCTTGATCCGAATCGAAGAAAGCGGCTGTCACCCTCTGGGTATTCTGGCCTTTGGCAGCCGGGACGAAACATTTTTCACCCCCGGTCAGGGTACAGAGCTGCTGCGCTTTCTTGCCGCCGCCTTTCAGGGGCATATGAAAAGCCTGCTTTCCACTTGAGGCTCCAGCCTGCTATACTGCCCTTATGACCAAAACCCATGTTATATTTCCCGCCCTGCTGCCTCATCTTGAAGGCTGGCTCAGCTATCTTAAAGTGGAAAAGCGGGTCTCAAATCACACTTACGAGGCCTATCAGCGGGATATGACCACCTTTTTCACCTTCCTCGCCGATCATCTGGGCCATGCGCCCACGCCCAAAGACCTGAGCGATTTGCGGCCTGTGGATTTCCGTTCGTTCCTCGCCCGGCGCAGACGAGACGGCTTAACCCCGGCCTCCGTGGCGCGGACGTTGAGTGCCATAAGGTCTTTCTTTAAGTATCTGCGGCAGAATGAAATCCTGCATAATGATGCCATCAATGCCATCAGTTCACCCAAACTGCCGCACCGCCTGCCCCGCCCTCTGGATGAGCAGGCGGCAAAAAGAAGCCTCACGAATGTCGCTGATTTTGCTAAAGAAGGCTGGGTCGGGGATCGGGATATTGCGGTATTGACCCTGCTATACGGTTGTGGCCTGCGGATTTCGGAAGCCCTGAATTTAAACCGACAGGATTTGCCCGAAGGCGATATGCTCAAAGTCCTCGGCAAGCGTAATAAAGAAAGGCTCGTACCCCTGCTCCCCGTGGTGCGGGCGGCTATCGAGACCTATCTCAAAAGCTGTCCCCATACCCTGCCTATGAATGGGCCGCTTTTTATCGGGGTACAGGGCAAGCGGCTCAATGCCCGCATGATTCAGCTCGCCATGCAGAAAGTGCGTGAGGTTATGGGCCTGCCGCCGTCCGCGACCCCCCATGCCCTGCGCCATAGTTTCGCCACCCATCTTCTGACCGCAGGCGGCGATCTGCGCACTATTCAGGAATTACTGGGCCATGCCTCACTCAATACCACCCAGCATTACACCGACGTGGATACGGCTTACCTGATGGATGTCTATAATAATGCCCATCCGGGGGCAGATGATTAATCCTCTAATATAAGGAGCGATGTAATCTTTGAATAGGTTTCGGACATTGATTTTTTAAGCCATTCACGAAACAATATCACTTTCGGCCAATCGGCTTTGTCCGGCGTTGTCACAAAATAATAGGATGCCGGTGCCGGAATCGCTTTTCCCACTTGCACCAAAAGACCTGTTTCAAATAAATCCTGCTCTAATAACATGGCGCGGCTGAGCACAATCCCCTGTCCTGCTATGGCGGCCTGAATCATGAAATCAGCCCGGTTATATTGCGGGCCAAATTCTTCCGGATTAAAATCCAGCCCCAATGTCTCAAACCAATGGTGCCATGAATAGCCAAGGTCGGCAGGCAGCCCGATCATATCAGTATGCAGCGGATATTTGATCAATTCCTCCGGTTTGGTGGGTATTTTACCGTCCTTAAACAGGGCGGGGCTGGCAATGGGAACCAGCCAGTCCTTGCACAGATGGGTGGCATGAAGCCCCGGCTGAGGGGCGCGGGTATAACGCAGGGCGCTCTCTATGGGGCCGCGCTGCAAATCTGCCAGTTCATCCTGTACCATGACAGACACCCTGTTACCCGGGTGCGCGTCATAATAACCCACCAGATGGGGCACCAGCCATTTGGCGGCAAAAGAAGACAGAACCGATAGAACCAATGTGCCCTCGTCCTTGTCCCGCTTTAAATCTTCTAAAGCCGCTGACACCTCGGCAATCGCATTATGGGCGGCGGTGGCCAGACGAACCCCCTCATTAGTCAATTCCAGATGGCGCGTGGTTCGCCGGATCAGGGTCACATTAAGCCTTTCCTCCAACTGCTTGATGCGGTGACTGACCGCACTTTGTGTGATGTTCAGCTCTTCGCCAGCCGCGCCAAAATTGCGCAGGCGGGCAACGGCATCAAACACATACAATGACGAAAGAGTGGGCAGTAACAATGACATTTTCATTTTCTCTATATATAAGCAAAACTAATATTTATATTATCATAACTCGTTTGAATAAACAATATTTGGCGACTATTTTATTAATAGTACTCATATGTATCAACTGAAACACGATCAAAATGAAAGGATCGTCAAATGATATCGAAATTAATAAATATAATCATCACCTTCTATATTGGACTGGCAATGATCAGTATCAGCAGCCCATCCTGGTCCCATGAAGTTGAGCCTGCCATTAGTCAGGTTAGCAAAGCAAAGGCCCAAAATATCGTCCGGCAATACCTGAGTTCCATTGGTTATAGCCGCGCTGGTACTTCCGTTTATTCCACATCCATAGGTAATGCCGTTTTACGGGAAGACACATGG
>JAGLJX010000244.1 GCA_023142175.1 Emcibacter sp. | reverse complement strand
CCTGCCAAGCAAAAGAGGTGTCGTATTGGTCAATGCCGCAGATGGTCAGATCAGGCAAAATCTTAAGGATTGATCTGTCCGACATTGCCCAAAAATAAAAACGGCTCCCGTGCGGGGGGCCGTTCTAAATTTAATTACATTTCTATCCGCAAAGAATCAGTCCAGAAGATCGTCAAAGTCTGCTTTGCTTTTGGACAGGGCCGCCACCGCGCCCTTGACCACATCCTGCTGAGACAGCATCCCCGCATTCCATGCCGCAATATAATCAAGCCCATCCGCCACCGTATGGTCGCGGGTGTGGTTGAGCATTTCCTTGCTGCCGGCTATGGCCAGCGGCGACTGGGCGGCAATTCGGGCGGCTATGGCCCTCACATGGGTTAGAAGCGCGTCATGATCCGCTGCAACATGGGTGACATATCCGGTATCCAAAGCCTCCTCCGCCAGATATTTGCGGCCCGTATAGGCCAGTTCCCGCATCAGGCCGTCCGGTATCTGTCGCGGCATACGCTGCATCGTGCCAAGATCAGCGACCATGCCGATGTTAATTTCCTGAATGATGAAAAATGCATCCGCGCTCACGTAACGAATATCACAGGCCGAGACCAGATCCACCCCCGCACCAAAGCATCCCCCCTGTATTGCCGCCAATACCGGAACCCGGCATTTATCAATGGCCTCAAACGGGGCTTGCAGGAACTTCACATGGTGGCGCAATTTATCCATGGCGCGCGCGGGGTCGGCGTCTGCCGGTGGCAATGTGGCTTGCAGATAGCCAAGGTCTATACCCGATGTAAAATGCTTGCCAGACGAGGCCATGACCACGACCCGAACATCAGGGTCTTGCGTAATACGCTCAAATACTTCGCGACATTCGGTCCAGAAATCCTCGCCCAGAGCATTGGCCTTTTGCGGATTGCTCAGGGTAATAGTGGCAATATGATCGGTAATATCCAGCGTGAAAGAGGTATAGTCCATGGGCTTGTCCTTAAGCGTGAGCATTTTTCCCTACTGTATGAAAAGAGCGCCCTTCCCGCAAGCCCATATCCCGGTAACTTGAATAGCCGTTAGTTATTGGAATAAAGCAGAATGGCACAGAGGAATAAAAACCCCGCAATGACCAGCACCGCCCATGAGACAGACATAGGCGCTATCCACGGCCCGATCTGCACATGCCATTCATAAATGATACGCATCAGATGAGCGGTGGCGACAAGACCAAAAACAACGGCTGAAATGAGGAAATATTGCTCGGGCTGCATTTTCAATTCCTTTGTAAGAAGTTTGAATTCCCAGTATATGTTTTTTTCCCAGCCCTGAATTTGTCATATAGCCTATATCCCAGTAACAGGGTTAAAATGCTTATATGGATCATCGGCTGAAAAATATCGGCCTTGACCATCATGAAATTATGGGTGACAGCCAAAATACCAATCACATAGATGAGCTTGTGGAGCTTAACCCATTTTTTACCCAGCCGCCGAACCCAGCCTTTGGTGGAGGTCACCGCAAGCGGTATCAGCAATATAATCCCGGTCATGCCGAAGGTAATGGCGGGCCGTTTGATAATCTCTTTCAAAATTATTGGCCAGTCAAAATAATAGTCCAGCACCACAAAGTTCAACAGATGTAGTATAACATAAAAAAACGCATAAAGCCCCATCATGCGGCGAAATTTTATCACTATATTCCAGCCAAAAATCTTGCGCAGCGGCATTATGGCAAGGCTCATCAGGATAAATCTTATGGCCCAGTCGCCAGTGTAATGGTGAATATATTTGATAGGATTAGCGGTGAGCAGGTTATTCTGACCGTCATAGAGCAGCCAACCCTGCCATATGAGCCAAGCCGCAGGCAGTAATGCCAGAAAATGAACCACCGCTTTGATATATGAAAGACGCATCAGAAATATTTCTGCAGGTTCATGCCGCTATACATATGCGCCACTTCCTCTGCGTAGCCATTGAACATTAATGTCTCACGTCGGCGAAATTCACCAAGGCGGCGCTCATTGGCCTGAGTCCAGCGCGGGTGATCGACCTTAGGGTTCACATTGGCGAAAAAGCCATATTCACTGGGCGCCTTCAAATACCAGCTATTGCGGGG
>JAGLJX010000243.1 GCA_023142175.1 Emcibacter sp. | reverse complement strand
AAGCGGAAAAAAGAGTTTACCCGCAGGGGAGGCTGGCGTCTCATGTGTTGGGCTATGTGGATGTGGACAATAAACCGCAGGCCGGAGTGGAAAAATTCTTCAATGACCATCTGTCCAATCCAGAGCGTTCAAATGATCCGTTACATTTGTCACTTGATTTGCGGGTTCAGCATATTGTGCGGCAGGAACTCAAATTTGCTATGGACAGATATTCCGCAAAGGGCGCTGCGGGCATCGTAATGGACGTAAAGACAGGCGAAATTCTGGCGATGACATCCCTGCCGGATTTTGATGGTAACGGTTCCCTGCACCCAAATGGCCCTGAGATGAAAAACCGTAATATATTGGAGCCCTATGAAATGGGCAGCGGGTTCAAGACCTTCACACTGGCTATGGCGCTGGATTCCGGTGCGGTAAAGCTCACGGATGAATTTGACGCTACGCAGCCTTTGAAAGTAGGGCGGCGGACTATTCATGATGACCATGCCAAGAACCGGTTTTTAAGTGTGCCTGAGGTTTATACATATTCTTCAAATATTGGTGCGTCACTTATCGCCCGGCAGGTGGGAATTGAATATCAGAAGGCCTATCTGGAGCGGTTAGGTATGTTTGATAAGCCGATCATTGAACTTACCGGACTGTCCCGGCCCATCCTGCCACGGCGTTGGGGCGAGATCCAGTCTATGACGGTATCTTATGGTCATGGTATTGCGGTGACGCCCCTTCATCTGGTGTCGGGAATTGCCGCTGTAGTCAATGGTGGACGCCTTATTCCTGCCACCTTAATTCGCAAGTATGATGATCTGGACGATGTCTCGTATGGTGGGTCAAATGATCTGGCCAAATTTTCCCATGAAGATGACTATCCTCGCGTAATATCAGCCGAAACCAGCCGGAAAATGCGCCATTTAATGCGGCTTGCGGTGGATTATGGTAGTGGTGGTAACGCACAGGTCGAAGGTTATCGGGTCGGCGGTAAAACCGGAACCGCTGAAAAAGTAATAAATGGTGCATATAGCCGGAAAAATAAAATCACCTCCTTTGTTGGCGTGTTCCCTATGGATAATCCGAAATACGTGATTTTTGCCATGCTGGATGAGCCACAGGGAAGAGAGGAAACTTTCTATAAGGCGACGGGAGGCTGGATTGCAGCTCCGGTGGTCGGACAGATTATTAGCCGGATCGGCCCCATGCTTGGCGTGGTGCCGATTACGAATGTTGAAACAAAATATCAGGACCTGATATTGGTGAAGAACTGAACAAGATGAAGCTTTCTGAACTGTTAAATGATAAAGCCCTAAGCCGTGATGTTACAATCACGGGCTTGACAGCTGACAGCAGGGCAGTGAAGTCGGGCTTTCTTTTTGCCGCCCTTCCCGGTACTCAGGTTGACGGCGCAAAATATATTGGCGATGCTATAAAGGCGGGAGCGGTTGCCATACTATGCCGTCCCGATGCTGTTCAGGATGATGAGAATATTGTCTGGATCAATGATCAGATACCGGCTCGTCTTTTTGCTTATATCGTGGCAAGATATTTTGACAGACAGCCGGAAACGGTGGTTGCCGTAACGGGAACCAATGGCAAGACATCTGTGGCTTCCTTTACCAAACAAATCTGGGAATATATGGGAAAAAAAGCCGGCATGGTTGGGACGCTTGGGATCAGTGCGCCGGGGGTGAACAGACAGACCGGGCTGACGACACCGGACCCGGTAACCCTGCAATTGGCGATGAGTGATTTATGTGATGCGGGCGTTGGCCATGTTGTTTTTGAAGCCTCAAGTCATGGACTGGCGCAATATAGACTGGATGGCATCAATGTCTCCGTGGCAGCCTTCACCAACCTTAGTCGGGATCATTTTGACTATCATGGCTCTCAGGAAAATTATTATTATGCCAAGGTCCGGTTGTTTGGCGAGGTCATGAAACCGGGTGGCGTTGCGGTTCTGAATGCGGATAGCCAGCTTGTTATGGAAATTGCCGATATTTGCTGGGCACGGGGACATCGTATTATAACCGTAGGCCAGCATTCGGGTGATATCCGTCTGCTTCGTCAGCGCATATCGGATATTGGTCAGGAAATTACCATAAATTATAAGTCAGAAATTTATGATCTGACCTTGCCGTTGATTGGTTCTTTTCAGGCCATGAACGCCCTGATGGCAGTGGGTCTGGTCATCGGCAGTGGCGGCGATGTGGAAAATGCTTTTAAGGCCCTGTCTCATCTTAAAGCAGTGCCGGGCCGGATGGAGCAAGTCGGCCGTCATAGTTCGGGTGCCAGAGTTTATGTGGATTATGCCCATACCCCCGATGCACTGGAAACAGTGCTTAAAGCCATCAGGCCCCATACCAAGGGGAAATTATTTGTTGTTTTTGGCTGTGGCGGCGATAGGGATGTCGGCAAGCGCAAAATTATGGGAGAAATTGCCGTAAAACAGGCGGACCGGGTTTATGTCACCGATGATAATCCGCGCAGTGAAGATGCCTCAAAAATTCGTGCTCAGGTTTTGGTAGGCTGCCCAGGGGCAACCGAAATTGCCGACCGGGCCAATGCCATTAAGGCCGCCGTGGATGAATTGGAAAAAGGTGATATCCTGTTGGTCGCAGGTAAGGGTCATGAGCAGGGGCAGATCATAGGCAATACCATTCGCCCCTTTGATGACAGATCCGAAATCCGTTCTGCTATTGCCACAGATGCGGGCAGGCCACCTCCGGAAAGGTGGGCGAGCGCATGACACCCCTTTGGACAGATCAGGAAATTGCAAAAATATTTGGTATAAAGCTGAACAATAGTTGGCAGTGTCAGGGCATTTCCATAGATAGCCGGACTCTGGAGGAAGGCGACCTGTTTTTTGCTTTGATAGGGCCGAATTCCGATGGTCATGATTATGTTAAAATGGCTATCGCCAAAGGCGCGGTTGCGGTTGTGGTCAGCAAGCCGGTTGAGGGGCTTGACCCTAAACTTCTGGTCATGGTTAAAGATGTTAAAGTTGCCTTGGAAACGTTGGGTCGGGCGGCGCGGGCGCGGGTGGATATTCCGATCATTGCCATCACGGGTAGCGTGGGTAAAACCGGCACCAAGGAGACGCTGAAGAATGCGCTGTCCCGCAACAAAAAAGTCCATGCCAGTGTGCTGAGCTACAATAATGATATTGGTGTGCCGCTGTCTTTGGCGCGGATGCCACGGGATGCAGATTATGGTATATTTGAGCTCGGCATGAATCACGCTGGTGAGCTGAGAATATTGTCCAAGATGGTGCGGCCGCATATTGCGATTATCACAACCGTAGAACTGGCTCACAGTGAATTTTTCAGGGATGTTGAGGAAATTGCAGATGCGAAGGCGGAAATCTTCGAAGGCCTGATGCCCGGCGGTACGGCTGTGCTTAACCATGACAATCTGCAATATTGCCGCCTGAATGACAAAGCCAGTGCGGCGGGTGTTAGCAAAATCATCTCATTCGGGTCGGATAATACGGCTCATGTTCATATAGTCAGGCAGGCATTTCATGATACTTGCAGCTGTGTTATCGCCAGTGTGATGGGGCAGATAATGACCTTCAAGATTGGTATGCTTGGTCATCACTGGGTCATGAATAGCCTTGCTATTCTGGCGGCGGTGGAAGCTGTTGGTGGTGATCTAGGGCTTGCGGGCCTTGGCCTTGCGGAAACAAAGCCTCTAAAAGGCCGCGGACGTCGCCACCGTATTTTTCTGGATATGTCCGGGGAGGAATCAATCCTGTTGATTGATGAAAGTTATAATGCTAATCCCGCCTCCATGCGCGCTGCATTAGAGACTTTGGAGCAAACGTCGCGGCAAATCAAAGCAAGACGAATTGCCGTTCTGGGGGATATGGCGGAACTTGGCGATAAAAGCGAAGACCTACATGCCGCATTGGCAGAAGTAATTAAAGATAGAGGCATAGACCGGGTTTATACAGTTGGCTCACATATGAAGAAATTATCTGACCAGCTGGAGGGATTCCGCAATGGGGGGCATTTTGATGATAGAACCGCGCTGGATGCTATATTGATCCGTGATTTGCGTCCGGGTGATGTGGTTATGGTAAAGGGGTCAAATGCCAGTGGTATGAATGTGGTAGTTGATAGAATACTGGACTTGGAAGTTCCCGTTGTAAAAGAAGCCGTGTGAAGGAAAGCAATTAATGTTGTATCATTTTTTATATCCCCTGAGTGATGATATAGGGATATTTAACCTTTTCAGATATTTGACCTTTCGCGCCGGCGGAGCCTTGATGACGGCTTTTCTGATCAGCTTTCTGTGCGGCCCTTCGGTCATTGGAATGTTGAAGAGAAAGCAAAAAAGAGGCCAACCCATAAGGCTTGACGGGCCGGAAGGTCATCTGCTGACCAAGCAGGGAACACCGACCATGGGCGGTTTTCTTATCCTGCTTGGCCTATCGGTGGGTACGTTGCTATGGACTGACTTGAGCAATCAATATGTCTGGGCCTGCCTTGTTGTGACAACTGGTTTTGGGTTAATTGGTTTTCTTGATGATTATCACAAGATCACCAAATCCAGTTCAGATGGCGTATCAGGCAGAGTGAAGCTTTTGATGGAAATTATTGTATCCGTTGTCGCGGTTCTGATCATTATGGATAAGGCGGGCGATACGATGGGCACTCAATTGGCCGTACCCCTGTTCAAAAATGCATTGATAGACCTGGGCTGGTTCATGATGCCTTTCGCCGTATTTATTCTGGTGGGTGCTTCCAACAGTGTTAATTTGACGGACGGGCTGGATGGTCTGGCGATCATGCCTGTGATCATTGCATCTGGTACTTTTGCACTGATAGCCTATCTGGTAGGTAACAGCGTCTTTGCCGAATATCTACAGGTTACATATGTGGCCGGTGCGGGTGAGCTTGCAGTATTTTGCGCTGCGATGATTGGCGCGGGACTGGGCTTCCTATGGTATAATGCCCCACCAGCCATGATATTTATGGGGGATACGGGCAGTCTGGCTCTGGGCGGTGCGC
>JAGLJX010000242.1 GCA_023142175.1 Emcibacter sp. | reverse complement strand
AGCGGCGTATAGGGGCGCATACCCTTAACCTTTTCAATGGTGCTTTCCAGATAGAATAGTGGGGCGATTTCCACAAGCCCGCCAATGGCAACCGTAATCAGGATACCAACCAGAAGAATGAGGGGATTTTTTTCAAAGATTTCATGCTTGAATGACATTTTTTATCTCCTTCTTATTCTGCTGGGACAGCTTGAGTTTCAGGGATGGCATCCCCTTCGCCGCGTGCTGTTTTCCACAGGTTATAGACCATGATCAGGGCGCCGATGACGAACAGCAGTCCGCCCGTGGCCCGGATGATATAATAGGGGTGCATAGCTTCCACAGTTTCCACGAATGAATATTCAAGAAAGCCAAGGCTGTCATAAGCCCGCCACATTAGCCCCTGCATGATACCTGATACCCACATGGCACAGATGTAAAGTACGATGCCAATAGTGGAAATCCAGAAATGCATATTCACCAGTTTCAGGGAATAAAGACCTTTGCGTTTCCAGAGCCAAGGGAACATACAGTAAAGCGCGCCGAAGCTCACATAAGCCACCCAGCCAAGGGCGCCGGAATGCACATGACCAACTGTCCAGTCTGTATAATGGCTGAGGCTGTTCACTGCCTTGATCGCCATCAGTGGCCCTTCGAAAGTGCTCATGCCATAAAAGGCGAGCGATACCACCAGCATTTTTAAAACAGGGTCAGTACGTAGCTTGTCCCATGCGCCAGATAATGTCATTAGTCCATTGACCATACCGCCCCATGAAGGCATCCAAAGAATGATGGAGAAGGTCATGCCCAAAGTCTGTGTCCAATCGGGTAGGGCAGTATAATGAAGGTGATGCGGTCCGGCCCAGATATACAGAAAGATCAGCGACCAGAAATGGACGATTGACAGGCGGTAAGAATATACCGGACGGTTCGCACGTTTAGGTACAAAATAATACATGATGCCTAAGAAGCCTGCGGTCAGGAAGAAGCCCACGGCATTATGACCGTACCACCATTGTGTCAGGGCATCCTGCACCCCGGAAAACAGGCTGTAGCTTTTTGGTTCAACAAAAGAAATTGGCATGGCCATATTATTGACCAGATGCAGCATGGCAACGGTGACAATGAAGGCCAAATAGAACCAGTTGGCCACATAAATATGCGGCTCACGACGTTTCCAGAGTGAGCCGAGGAACACCAACAGGTAAGTCACCCAGACAATGGTCAGCCAAATATCAACATACCATTCCGGCTCCGCATATTCTTTTGACTGGGTGATGCCCAGAACATATCCGGTTGCGGCCAGAACGATGAATAACTGATACCCCCAGAAAACAAACCATGGTGCGATTTCACCCGCAAGACGGGTTTTTCCCGTACGCTGCACCACATAAAATGAGGTTGCAATCAACACGTTACCGCCAAAGGCAAAAATCACTGCGGAGGTATGCAGGGGCCTTAGCCGTCCAAAATTGGTCCAGGGCAGATCAAAATTCAGGGCCGGAAAGGCCAGTTGCCATGCGATGATATCTCCGACCAGAAAGCCCGTAACACCCCAGAAAGCGGCGGCAATCACGCCAGCCTTAATCACACCATCATTATAGAAGATGCCAGTGGGAGAGGCTTCTGCCGGAATTTTGCCGTCTTTTCCCGCGCCTAATCTCAAAACTGCAATGATGCCAAGTACGAAGGCAATGACCAAAACATATCCATGAAATGCCATTGGTGCAGAGCTTGTCTTTGTAATGATAAAAAGGGCTAGTACGACACCTATGCCTAAACTTAGAGTGGTAAGTCCTTTTGCCAGACCATTGACAGTAGGGGGGGGACTGAGGTTTGTCATTATTTTTAACCTGAATTTTAAATGTTAAACATTTTTATTAAGCGTACGCATAATGCTGCTAATTTTTTTTTTTGATATATTAAGCATAGTTATTATTCTATTCGTATCCTTGATACATTGATACAGGTCAACATAAAATTACATAAAATCACATAAATTTTACGTAAAATTTGCGTTGCAGTCGTGTCCTTAAAAAAATAAGGTGCAAAAAATATATGGTGAGCTATTCTTGAAATGATCTAAGGTATTTATTTAATAGGGATAATAAAACATGATTAACTTAACAATTAATAAAATCTGTAAATTTAGCATCTTATCAGTGGGAATAATTAGTCTTGTTGCTTGCGGAGAAAATCAGAATAAAAACAGTAAAATTGAAGCAAAGTCCATAGAATCAATACATGAAAACATTCTGACTATAGATAGTCATGTTGATATATCTCCCGATTATACCTTATCACCGAAATATGATCCGGGGCAGCTGTCAAAAATGAAAGTGGATCTGCCAAAGATGAAAGCAGGCGGGCTGGACGCGGTATTTTTTGTAGTTTATGTAGGACAGACCCAACGGACAGAGGAAAATTACGCTGCCGCCAAAAAACTGGCTATCCGGAAATTTGACGCCATCCATAGAATGACTGATGAGCTATATTCGGATCAGATTGGCATGGCATACAGCCCGGATGATGTGAGGCGTATCTATAAAGAAGGCCGCAAGGTCGCGATCATTGCCATTGAAAATGGATATGTCATCGGCAAAGATATTTCATTGGTGGAAAATTATTATAACCGTGGCGCGCGTTATATGACTTTGGCTCATAATGGCCATAACGACATTTGTGATAGTGCTGCGCCCAAGGAAAAATTTGGCGATGAGGTTTCAGAACATGGTGGGGTCAGTGATTTTGGCAAGCAGGTCATTGGGGAGATGAACCGGGTTGGCATGATGGTTGATGTTTCCCATGTGTCTGTGGATTGCATGAAGCAGACGGTGAAAATGTCCAAAGCCCCGATCATAGCATCCCATTCCAGTGTTCGGGCCTTAGCGGACCATCCCCGCAACCTGACCGATGAGCAGATGAAAATTCTGGCGGATGCAGGCGGCGTTATGCAGTTGGTCGCTTACACAAGTTTTGTTAAGGAAGATCAGGCACGTACAGATGCCTTTGATGTTCTTACTGCCAAGATTGTTGAGATTCATGGATGGGCTGAAGATGATTATGAAAATATTGAAAATTCGTCCGAATGGAAGCAGGGAACGGCTGTCATTGATGTGGAATACCCTCTGGCCACGCTGAGCAAATTCGTTGATCATATTGATTATGCGGTAAAGCTCATCGGCATTGACCATGTGGGCATTAGTTCTGATTTTGACGGTGGCGGACAGATTACCGGATGGATGGATGCGTCTGAAAGTCTGAATGTCACCAAGGAACTCGTCTCGCGGGGGTATTCAGAAGAAGACCTCGCCAAGATCTGGGGTGATAACCTGCTCCGCGTATGGGCCGAGGTTGATCGGGTGGCGGTTAAATTGCAGGGGGATGCAACAGATTGAAGTTGTATTATTTCAGGACCATCCAGTAAGCATCATTCACTTCTGCCAATTTGATCAAATACTGACCAGATTGGTAGAAGGTTTCAATCTTACTCTCTTTACCATATGAATTTAATCCATATAGGGAAAGACCCTGTTGTGCTGATATTTTCAGAACGCCCTTCATTGGCTCCGACAAAAAGGGAAGTTTACCTTTTGATGTGACCGACTGTGCCGCTAATGAAATAAGTATTTCTTTGGAATTGCTGATTGATTTGCCATCCAGACTTTGTACGGCAACCGCCGCATTTTTATTTTCCATTGCCACGTCAATATTTTGAAGTTTAATTTCCTTCCCCCCGATCCAGCCTGTAACGATCTGTGATTTTTCCGTATCAATTGTATAGATACCCTCGTTCCAGTTTCTTGTTAATTCACCTGTATCAGATTGAACAAAATTCTGCCCTTTGGGAATGAAATCACGGTCATGATCCGTTACATTTATGGTTCCTAGCGAAAGCTTGTCTGGGTTAAGCCATTTAAGTTCTTTGGTTTTAGGCAGGTTGATAACAAGCTTGCTTTGTTCAAGTAAGGTGCGGATGGTTGCCGAATTTTGCGGTGATAAATGATTATAGAAAAAGTCTTTTTTGCTCAGGCTCAGGGCATAAGTCTTTTGGGCCTCTGCCACATGTCCTTGGCGATAGATGAGTGCCGCAGCGGGCATAAGGGCTAAGGACGCGGGGTCATTGAAAGCATGCCAATTGCTAGGGTTTCCCGCAGAGTTGAGTGGTGCCTGACTATAGCCATATTGCATAAGAGCATCCCAACCCTGTAGCCTTGCCGTACCTGCCATAAATAGAGGGGCGGCGTATCTGTCAAAAGCTGGAAACGGGGAAATATTCCATTCTGTGGATGCTAACGGTTTACCGTTCACTTGTGCCGCGCCGATCCAGTCGAGGAAAGTATTTTTGTATCGTGGGTTTGATTTGAAAATATCTGGCCGACCATAACTATGCGTATCGATGATGTTTCCATCGGTTAGCGCAGGTAGGCCAGATAATGGCATTGCTCCCCAGCTGTTCGTCGTTGCGATCGGAATTTTTAATTCGAGATCACGTAAATGTCGGATCATTTTTTGATTAAATTGATGTTCCAGATTATTGAGGAATATTTTTGATGGCCCATGCTCCCATGAACGCCATGTTTTATTTACGGGTAAATTATGTTCCAGTGCAAACATAGCGGATTTTGCCATATAGACTTTATTGCTGTTTGGTACGTTATTATTTGGAAGAAGGGCATTGCCAAAATGATGGGTCAGGTCATTTTCATTGGTCAGGAGGACGGATATGATCGCGGGATCATCTTTATAAGCCAGAGAGGTATAGGCATTGATGTGATTAAGATAGGCCTCATTAAATTCCATCATGCGTTGTTGAATATCGGGATTGATATAATTAAATCCCCATGCAGGCGTACTAGGTTTGCCTTTTGCAATTTCAGCAAAATTCTGAATATCATCATGTTCTGTAAATGCGCGGCCAACCTGTAAATCCAGCCAGATATATATTCCTTCTTCTTTGAGTGTTTTTATCCAAAGATCGAGTATTTTCAGAGAATTTCTGTCTAATGTTAAGGTGTCCTTCGCCTTATTCCCAAAGATATTGGGGGAGACCCATTTTGAATCATGGTGATGTATCCGCACAAGATTAAAGCCCAGCTTAGATAAACGCCTAGCATGTCTTTTTATTTCACTGGGGCTGGTTTTAAATAGTGTATAAGCAGTAATATTTATCCCCCAGAATTTTGCTTTTGTACCATCTTCGAAAATGAGATTTTCACCCTTGGTCTTCATAAATCCATGTTTGCCAGCGGGTATTTCGGGTTTGTTTAAAAAACTTAAATCAACAGGAGAGTAGGCCCAGTGAATAATGTCCTTATGCCAGTTTTTGTCGGGTCCCTGCCCAAGCTTCTCTGATAAGGTTGGGGCTATCTTACCATGAGCAGGCAGAGTAACTGTCATACGGATATAATTAGTTTCTGGTTTAATATTATTAGTATAGAACCATGCGCGAATTTCATGACGGTTTCCCCGTTCAAAATAAATATGTTTCACGGGCTTATCGAATTGAACCTTTATCGGCCCACATTCTGTGTGGTTATTCAGTACCCAGCCCTTTTTGTTGGCGAGCAATTTAACGTCTGCGGTATGATCAAAAGACTTATCATTGATTTTAAAAGTTATACCACCACCAATGACACCATTTTTATGGGTGGTTGAGTTTAATTCATATTGCCAGCTCATCTGGTTTTCAGCTTTGGCAGTGATCTCTGCTTTCATGGCTAGGTCAAGCAAGGGAACCTTTGTCTCTAAATTATAGTTATTTGACCCATTGATTTTTATATTGGTTTTAGTACCGGCCCATTTCCATTTTTTGCCCCAAAAGGCAAAACTGGTTGATACTAAATCAAGAGATTGAGAACGGATTGTAAATAATCCTGATTTTTCATCAACGCTGATTTCACATTGAGCCCATAAATTAAAAGGCAAAAAAACCGTTAATAAAATTAAACTCAGTGTAACTCGTAATCCATTTTTTTTCATTTTCGGAAGAATCCCGTATCAATAATAATTGAACCCATTGTCTCAGAAAAACATATTAAGGTCATTAACTTTGTTATTTCTTTGGCTCTGCTGGGTAATGATGGCTATAACTGGCGAATATTGACATCAGTTTACTCAGGATCAGGAATGTGAATAAACGCATAGGATATTATGCAAGTCTACTGATAATAACGTCTCTTGCCGGAGGGGATCTTTGTGCGGGGGAGGCTGAACTCGAAGACGTTGTCTCGACTGCTAGCCGGAGTAAAAAGTTATTATCAGACCAAGGCGGTAATCTGGCGTTGTTGGGGGGCGAGGAACTTTCTTTCGTTAAATCAACTCACTTTAGCGAGCTTGCGGTTCGGGTGCCGGGGGTGAATTTCTCCCGCAATAACGGGCAGGAATATCTGGCCTCTATCCGTTCTCCCATATTTACCGGTTCCGGAGCCTGCGGGGCTTTTCTGATGGCTCAGGATGGCATCGCACTGCGTTCTGCGGGGTTCTGTAATGTTAATGAGCTTTTTGAGGCGTTCACCGAACAGGCGGAACGTATCGAAATTACCCGTGGGCCGGGGTCGGCGCTTTATGGCTCCAACGCATTGCATGGTATGGTCAATGTCATCACACCACCCGCCAATGTGAATGATGGTAGTCTTACTATAGAGGGGGGTGCCTATGACTTCATCCGCTTTAATTTCTCACAAGGTGTAGCGGGTAAAAGCCATGGTTTCAGGGCTATGGCGTCCGTCACCCATGATGGTGGCTATCGGGATCAGTCGGGCTTTGATCAGCAGAAGATAAATCTGCGCCATGACTATGCGGGTGATGTGTGGACGATTTCATCTAACCTTTCTCTGACCAATCTGGATCAGGAAACGGCAGGTTTTATTACGGGGCTTGATGCGTTTAAAGACGAGAAAATCTCAAAAAGCAACCCCAATCCGGAAGCCTTCCGTAAGGCAAAGTCTCTGCGTTACTGGTCACGTTTTTCAAGAGAAATAGCAGAGGGTGTGCGCTGGCAATTCACGCCTTACGTGCGTGTGCTTGATATGGAATTCCTGATGCATTTCCTGCCCGGACAACCATTGGAAGAAAACAGCCAGACAAGTTTTGGTGTCCAGAACGGATTTTATTTTAACGAGGGCAGCAATCTTGAGATAATTGCCGGTGCTGACTTTGAATATACCCGTGGTTCCCTGAAACAAACACAGGAAAACCCAACACAGGGATCATTGTTCCTGCGGACAACAATTCCGTCTGGCAAGCAATATGATTATGATGTGGATAGCGTCATGGTCGCGGCTTTTCTGCAGGGTGACTGGGCGATAGGCCCGAAATTACATATTTTGGGCGGCCTTAGGCTTGAATATATGCAGTATGACTATACCAATAATATGATTAGCGGGCGGACAGAAGAAAATGGAGTGGCCTGTGGCTTTGGCGGCTGTCGTTACAGTCGTCCGGAAAGCCGTAAAGATGACTTCACCGCCTTTTCACCTAAGATTGGACTATTGTATAAATTTCATGGCAATCATGATTTCTACCTGAATTTAAGTCACAGCTTCCGCGCCCCGCAAGCAACAGAACTATATCGGCTACAACGGGCACAGCAGGTCGCTGATCTGGATAAAGTCAGCCTGAAAAGCATAGATTTTGGCTTTAGGGGAAAACAGGATGTCATCACGTATAATATCTCCTTTTATGCCATGAAAAAGGATGATTACATCTTTCGGGACTCGTCATTTTTTAATGTAGATAACGGAAAATCTGATCATATTGGGGCCGATGTGATGGTAAAGATGGATATAACCGAAAAGATTAGCGTTAGGGGCAATGCGAGCTTTGCCCGTCACCGTTACAAGTTTGATCTCATCAGTGGTGGTGTAAATTTAAATGGCAATGATGTTGATACCGCGCCGCGAAATTTTGGAAGTCTGCAGCTTGCATGGCAACCAACCGATTCCATTAAAGCGGAACTGGAATGGGTACATATGGGAGCCTATTTTCTTGATCCGGAAAACCTGCGTAAATATGAAGGCCATGATTATCTGAACCTGCGCAGTAGAATACAGATCACAAATAGAACCGAATTTTTCCTGAGGGTGACCAACCTTACAAACGTGAGATATGCCGAACGTGCCGACTGGACGACTTTCACAGACGAGCGGTATTTTCCCGGTAAACCACGGTCACTCTATATGGGCGTGGGAATGAAATTTTAGGGCGAGGAAAAAAATGACCGCACGGAACATA
>JAGLJX010000241.1 GCA_023142175.1 Emcibacter sp. | reverse complement strand
CTGAAAAAACTTGCCAAAGAAAAGAAAGTCACCTGTGTATTGGGCAGCCCCGGCGCCCACCCCCGCATCGCCACAGTGGTCATGAGTGGCACCAACGCGGGATTTGACATTGTGGACCCTCTGGGCCTTTATCTTGACAATGGCCCTGATTTATATGTGGAAATGATGCAGGAAATGGCCAGTAGCATCATTAATTGTCAGGATAAATATGACATACTCGAAGGCATGAATAATCTGCAATAATACTTAAAATGCATAATCCTTGAAAATACGGTCAATATTTTCACCCCAGCCGCCTTCACTTTCTGGCTTGTAATATTTCTCCAGCATCTCTTCTGCAACCGTCTGGCCTCTGTCCAGAATGGTCCTCAGCGGGCCTAAGAAAATTCTTTCATCTTCACCGGTGCTGTTGACCCTGCCCCGTCGGCGCAGGCCATCAGACGACAGTGCGACCATCTGTTTTGCCACATCCAGAACCGTACCTTCTTTAAAAGGGGTCGCCAGTGCTTTGGCAGGGACATTTGCCCGCAGATATTCATGGTCTTCCGGTGTCCAGTCCTTGACCATATCCCACGCTGCATCGAGACTCGTCTGGTCGTAGAACAAGCCGGTCCATAGCGCTGGCAGAGCGCAAATCTTATTCCATGTTCCGCCATCCGCACCACGCACTTCGAGGAATTTCTTCAGGCGCACTTCGGGGAACAATGTACTCATATGATCTTCCCAATCCTGCATGGTCGGCTTATGGCCCGGATAACCCGGCAATTCCCCGCGCAGAAAATCACGGAATGACTGACCAGCCACATCTATATATTTTCCGTCTCGATACACAAAATACATAGGCACATCCAGAACATGATCCACATATGCCTCAAAACCCATGCCATCTTCAAAGACAAAGGGCAGGATACCGCAACGGTCCGGATCGGTATCAGTCCAGATATGGCTGCGGTAACTCAGATAACCATTAGGCTTGCCTTCGGTGAAGGGGGAAGCGGCAAAAAGGGCGGTGGCGATGGGTTGCAGGGCCAGAGACACCCGAAATTTCTTCACCATATCCGCTTCATCGGAATAATCCAGATTGACCTGAATGGTTGATGTGCGCAGCATCATGTCGAGGCCAAGATTGCCCACTTTCGGCATATAGTTGAGCATAATACCATAGCGGCCCTTGGGCATGATCGGCACGTCTGCCCGCGCCGTTTTGGGGTTGAAACCCGTGCCTAAAAAACCAATGCCCAGCTTCTCGCTGACCGCCTTGGCAAGCTTCAGATGGCTCGCCACCTCACCACAGGTTTCATGGAGCGTTTTGAGCATGGCGCCGGAAAGCTCCAGCTGTCCGCCCGGCTCCAATGTTACCGACTGACCATCTTTGAGCAAGCCAATGATTGTCTCGCCTTCCATCATGGGGGACCAGCCATAGTCCATCATAGCAACCAAAATAGCATTAATGCTGCGCCCGCCCGCATATGGCACTGGCCGCAGGCTCTCGACACAAAAACCGAATTTTTCATGTTCGGTCCCTATGGACCACGCGCTTTGCGGCTTAGAGCCGGATGCAATATAGTCTATGAGCTGCTGTTTATTTTCAATTGGGCGTAGATTATCTTTTGACATATTATTTTTTCGCTGTTCTTTTTCGCTACAAGGAAATTATGTGGGGTTTCAGGGATATAATGTCAATACACCACTTACCACTTTATATCCGGCGAGCCTGTTCAGAAAACTCATACCAAGCAGGGAATGGTCCAGCCCCTCAGGCAGCACGGAACCCATTATATTATTCTGCGTGATCGGCCCAAGTTCAATGGTCGATAACTTGACCGGCGCTCCGTAAGCCACACCATTGGCGGTCTTGTATGGCATGCTATAGTTTAAACGATCCACAGGCAACCCAATTGCGGTGGCATCCGCACGGGTCAGGGCTACATCAGTCGCCCCGGTATCGACCATAAAAACAATTTCCACGCCGTTAACCTCAGCCCGAACAAAATAATGTCCACTTATATCCGCCCGGAAACTGATGCTGTCGCCCTCATCAACCCCTCTTGCGGTAACAAGCTCCCCCCCCAGACGACCACCACCGGTCCAGATACTGTAACCCAGCGCCAATATTCCGAATATGATCACCCATGTAGCCAAATGCCGCAGCGCCACTCCCGGCGAACTGCGCAGATGCGCCCAAAGCCCTGCACCGACGAAAGCCAGCAGCAGGCCATCATAAAAAAGGCCGCTCATGCCAATACCGTCTTCGGGCAACGCCCAAGCCGCGATGACCAGAATGAACAGAAATACAATCACGCCGATCACAAAAGTCGGAAAACGGGATTTGCGGTTAATATCATGTGGGTGACGCGGTGACTTATCATCGGGCCGCTGTCCCCACGGAGAGGGTTTATCAGGATCGTTCATATTTATAGTATAGGGTTAAATTTGGCTGAAAAAAGACTTATATCCCAAGCAATGATGATATATGTTTGTTTCAATTAAGAAAAAAAGGGAAAAACAATGAGGCAGACAGGCCGGTTTCTTACCATAATTTGGGCCGCTCTTCACATATTAGCTACTTTCGCATGGGCGGAAGACTGTCCTAATCCACCGGGCTGGATTCCTGAGAATCTTCAGGAATTGCTGTTTGAGCATCGTGCGTGGGCAACTGAAGTTCTGCCGCCAGACCCAAATGACCCCAGACGTCTCAACCTGTGCCATGCGGATCTTTCGGGCATGGACCTGAGCCAAGTAAATCTGTCTCACGCCAATCTCAGCTTCACCCGTATAGTCGATACCAACTTCACGGGGGCCATACTGGACGGGGTTAAGCTGGGTGGTTCCTATATCAAGGGCAGTAATTTTGAAGGCACGCGCCTCAGCCGCGCCACCTTGCGCAATGTGGAAATAACAACGACACGCTTTGCCTATGCCCATATTGATCATGGCTTATTTCAGGATGTGAAAATCAATGACAGCGATTTCACGGGCAGTCACCTTGAAAAAACAAAATTCTGGCACGCAGAACTTAACGGTCTGAAAATACAGAATGTCGCCCTGAATCAGGCAAGCTTCATTGACAGCGGTCTGGAAAATATTGATTTCACGGGCGCGGATCTAAGCCAGACGTTTTTCTCACGCAGCAGGCTGACAGGCGTGAATTTTTATTTTGCTAATCTATCACAGTCTGATCTGGGAAATGCTGAATTGCAGGATGTTGTCTTCACGGATGCGC